>CAYTDW010000724.1:0-2054 GCA_964436585.1 uncultured Halioglobus sp.
CAGCAGCGGCAAAGCGCTCCGGGGTGACCATATCGAGCAGCAGCGGGCGATCAAACGCGGCCAGCTCATCCCAGGTCCGGGCGCTGCCTGCCACGCAGGCGACGCCCTCGTGTACGGGGATGGAACACAGTTGGGGCGGCAGGGGCGCAGGGCTGTACAGCGACCACAGGCGCGCCAGGGCGTCGCTGGGAGCAAGCATCCAGCGTGTCGCTGAGTCAGCCGCAGCGGGGGTGCTTGCCTGGGTCTGGACCTCAGCAGCGCTCGCCTGGGGCTGGCTGTCCGCAGGGGGAAGCGCGACCGGCGCAACCTCCGGCTCGGGAATGGCCGCCGCTTCTGTCTCAGCGCCGGGTATGGCCTCCTGCGTCGGTAGCTGCGCCGGTTGCCTGTTGTACCACCACCAGCTCGCGACCAGGGCGATCAGCAGCGCGCCGATGATGATAAACGGCCAGGATCGCCCGGCCTCGTCGCCGCTCGCGGCGGCCTCCTCCCCCATCACTTCCCTGGCGGCGGTGCGCAGCATCGCCAGGTCGGTGCGGCCGAGGTTGCGGCCATACGCACCCAACATCATACGATCGCACAGCACATTGATCAGGCGGGGAATACCGCGGGTATAGCGGTGAATACCGCGCACCACACTGGCGGGAAAGACCTCCTGTGCCGGGTTCATGCCCGCCACCTGCAGGCGGTGACGGATATAGGCGCCGGTCTCCTCCTGGGTCAGGGGTTCCAGGTTGTAGCGCGCGGTAATGCGCTGGTTGAGCTGCCGCAGTTCCGGGCGACCCAGCATCTGGGCGAGTTCGGGCTGCCCGATGAGAATGATCTGCAGCAACTTCTCGCTGTTGGTTTCCAGGTTGGTCAACAGCCGGATCTGCTCGAGCACGTCGAAATCCAGGTGCTGGGCCTCATCGATCAGCAGGACGGTATTGCGACCCCGACCATGATTCTCCAGCAGGTAGCGGTGCAGGCTGTCGGTGAGGCTTTTCAGGGTGTGCCTGTCGTGGTCGTAGCCGATCCCCAACTCGTCGCAGACCGTGGCCAGCAATTCCATGGCGTTGAGGGCGGGATTGAGGATGATGGCAATGTCAGTGGCATCCGGCAGCTGTTCCAGCAGGCAGCGGTTGATCGTGGTCTTGCCGGTACCCACCTCGCCGGTGAGCAGGATGAAACCGCCGCCGGCACCCACCCCGTACAGCAGGTGCGCCAGGGCGTCCCGGTGGCGGGGACTCATGAACAGGTAGCGCGGGTTGACCGCTATGGAAAAGGGCGCTTCAGTGAGACCGAAATAGTGGTGGTACATGCAGCCGGTAGCCAGTCGCCAGTGCGGGAAAAGTGCCCCGCATTATGCCCAAGGGCCGAAGCCAATGCTATGCACTTCGCCCCGCGCAGGCGGGCTCCGGGTAAAACCGGATGTCAGCTGCCGTCGTTGCCGGTCGCCGCAACCGCGTTGGCAGTAGCCTTGTTGCGCAGCGGATCACTTTTTTCAGCGCTGTAATCGCGACCGGTCTTGCGGGTGTCGCGGTCACTCACCCAGGTTTTGCGCGGTGGCGGCGCGGCGGTGCGACTGCCAGAGAATACATTGGTGGACTCCACCTTTACTTCCTCCTGGGCGGCGCTGGTGGCGCAGCCCTTGTCGCTGAAGCTGGTAGCGCCGGTGGCCGGGTCCACGCACATGAATACCCCCGCCGCCGCCAATTGCGGGAGCAATAACAACACCAACAGCAGAACTCGCATACGATCTCGCCCGGCGCCCTGGGCGCCCGTAACTATACAAATTCCAGCCTAAGTGCGATGGCTACACGCGATCCATGGAAAACTGGCGAAATGTACAGATAAGCTGCCCCTGGCCCTCCGCTGCCGGTTGCGAGCTTGCGGCTCAGGCACTGGCGAGCAATACCAGGGCCTCGTCGCACCAGGCCAGGAACTGCTCGCCCTGGCGAATCCCCAGGGCGAGTGCCAGGTAGACACCCTTGCGCCGGGTGGGCAGGGTTTCCGGGTGGGCGTAGTGGCGCCGGCGGATTTTCTCGTACAGGTAGAGTCGCCGCATCATCTCCTCC
>CAYTDW010000725.1:0-2048 GCA_964436585.1 uncultured Halioglobus sp.
CTGGGAGCTGATGGCATGATTCCGTATCAGCCAATCCGCAACACTGGTCGCCTCGGTTTCACTGCCCAGTATCTCCACCCTGATCCGGTCGAGACTGAGCAGGGCAACCACGCTGTCCTGTGAGTCTCGCAGCGCGGCCAGCGAGCGCAGGGCCTCGCCAATGCGCACCCTGAAGCGGTTGTATTCCCGGCGGATATGCGGGTTCTCGCTGCGCATGTATTGCAGCAGATTTTTACGCAGGTGTTTTACGGCCTTGATGGCTGCTACCACGTCCATATTCGCGCGGCGCAGGGCGTTATAGGCATCCGCGTACTCGTGGCCGGCCTGTGCCTGGGCCCGGCTGAGAAACTCGATGTTGGCACTGTAGATATCCTTGATCATGCGCTGGTACTGCTCGTCCAGGTCTATGTCGATCAGTTTTCCCGGAGGTTCGACCAGCTGCTGCAGGTCACTTGTGCTGGTAATCAGGGTGCGGTGAAGGCTGACACCGTGCGCGATGAGGGTGAAGGCATTGCTGAACAGGTGCCTGGTTTCCTTGGTAATTGCCTGCACCGCGACCTGTGGCAGCTCAAGCGATGCGTCGCCCAGGTAGAGTGGCCGATCTCTCCCGGCGCCGTTATCCGTCAGGTAGCGTTCGAGCCTGCTCACCAGGAGGTCCAGCAGCGGCAGCATGAGTGCGATGCCGAGCAGGTTGAACAGGCTGTGGAAGAGCGCGAGCTTGAGGATGTAATTATCAGCCGCGATCCCCAGCAGGTTGCCCAGGCTATCGACGGCCGCGAGCAGCAGCTGAATAAAAATCAGGGCGACCGCCCCCGTGACCACATTGAACACCAGGTGCGCTGCCGCCAGTCGCTTGCCGGCGGCGTTGGCGCCGATTGCGCCCAGGATGGCCGTGATGGTGGTGCCGACATTGGCGCCTATGGCCAGCGCCAGGGCATTTTCATAGCTGACCTGCCCTGCGGCGAGTGCAGTGATAATGAGGGTCAGGGTGGCGTGGCTCGATTGCATCAGCACGGTGGCAATCATCCCCACCAGGGTAAAAACCAGCAGGCCGGTAGTGCCTTTCATGGCGTACCTGGTCAGGACGATCTGGTCGGAAAAGTTGGAAAAGCCATCTTTCATGTACTCGATTCCGAGGAACAGGAAGCCGATCCCCATCAGCACCCAGCCGATGCCCTTGGGCCGCCTGGAGGCCTGCATCAGCAGCAGCACGCCAAACACCAGCATGGGCAGGGCATAAGCCGACAGATTAACGTTCATGCCGAAACCGGCAATCAGCCACGCACCGGTGGTGGTGCCGAGGTTGGCGCCGAAGATAATGCCTATTCCCTGGCGCAGGCCAATCAGCTCTGCGCTGAGGAAGGAGATAGTCACCACCGAAACCAGGGAGGAGGACTGCACCACCGTGGTGCTAACAAACCCGAGCCCGGCGCTCTTCCACAAACGGTCGGTACAGGCGCCGAGCAAGCTCTGCAACGCGCCGCCGCTGTAGGCCCTGAAGCCCTGCTCCATACTCAACATGCCGAACAGAAACAGGGCCACCCCCGCGGCGATATCCCTGAAGCTGCTGCTGGCCCAGAAGCCGTAGCAAAGCGCCAGGGCGAAGGAGGGGAGGAAGATGCGTCCCAACATGTTGTTAATGACAATCCCTAGCGGTTGTGGGCCGGTCCGAGTTCCACGCAAGCCGGGTGGATAGCGCAGCGCACGTCTTGCAGCCGCGCCATCCGGCCCCGGGTCGCGCGCGACGAGCCAGGCTGGATCAAGGCTGATCCATTATGCTTGTTCGGGCGTATGGTCTGTATTATTTTAACAGCCCCACATCACGTCGCTGTGGTGATGATAACCATTCTCAAGGAGATATCGCATGTCATTGAAAGGCAGCAAGACCGAAAAGAACCTGAAGGACGCTTTTGCCGGAGAATCACAGGCGAATCGTCGCTACCTCTACTTCGCTGCCAAGGCGGATGTGGAGGGCTACAACGACGTGGCAGCCGTCTTCCGCTCTACCGCTGAGGGCGAAACCGGTCACGCCCACGGCCACCTGGAGT
>CAYTDW010000726.1:0-2035 GCA_964436585.1 uncultured Halioglobus sp.
GGTGTGTCGCGGGTAGTTGTCGCCCTGCCAACCCTGGAGCAGGAACTGGCCGTGAAGGATGCGGTGCTCGAGCGCTATCCCCGGCATTTGCTCGGAGCCATTCCGGTATTGTTTTCGCACGAGTTGGTGCGCGACGACAATGATGCGCGTCGCCTGCTTTCGGCTGTTGTCAACTCCTACCTGCACTCTGGGATGGAACACTTTCTCTACGGCGCCGAGCGCATAGTCAAACAGCATCAACTGGCGAGCCCGATGCTGGTTTATCGCAATGATGGCGACTCGGCTCGCGTGGCCAAAACTACCGCGATCAAGACCTACGGTTCCGGACCACGTGGCGGCATGGAGGGTATGATCGTTTACGCTGGTATCTACAATGCCAGTTCCATGGTCGGCATGGATATCGGTGGCACAACGACGGATGTGTCGATGGTGGTGGATGGTCTGCCAACTGAACTGGCCCATGGCTTGATTGGCGACGAGGGTCTTCCCTGCTCTTTCGCTATGGGTGATATCGTCAGCATCGGCTATGGCGGCAGTTCCATCTTTCGCGTTGAAGACCAGCGGATAGTGATCGGACCGGAAAGCGTCGGAGCGGCACCGGGTCCCGCTTGTTTCCGCCGTGGTGGCACAGTCCCCACGATTACGGACGCGCTTCTGTTGGCCGGCATGATCGACCCTGACAACTATCTCGGGGGCGAATTGAAGCTCGACAGGAGTCTCGCCGAAGGGGTCATCAACGAGGTGATTGCGCAGCCACTGGGACTGTCTCTGGAACGCGCTGTCGACACCATGATTGCAACCTACGAGGGCCAGATCGCCGATCATATGAGAACCATCGCAAGCACCCGGGGCCTCGATATCGGCACCAGCTACCTGCTTGCCTTCGGTGGCGGTGGACCGATGAATGCCTGTGGCATCGCCGAGGCGGCCGGCTTCAGTCGCCTGGTGGTACCAGCCTACTCCTCTGTTTTCAGTACCTACGGCATTGGGTTCAGCGACCTGTCCCATCACTATCGCGTGCCGGTCAGGGAGGCCATGGCGCGGGGTGAAGCGACAGTCATCGAGCAAATGCGCAACCGTGCCAGTCGCGACATGTTCGGCGAGGGCATCGGCGCAGGCGACTGGGCCGAACGGCTCGAGGTCAGCGGCTCCCGGGACGGGCGGTTGACTGCAAAGCCCTATCGTGAGGGCTGTCTTGAGGAACTGGCGCAGGGGCTGGACGACGCTGCAATCCAGTTGGCGGCAACCCACAAGCTACAGCACCTGGGGATAGCTTCCGTGGCAGGGCAGGCAGGCAGCGTCGCCGAGGCGCTTGGTCATGCCACTGTCAACATCAAGGGTGAGGCCATAAGTGTACCGGTTTACTCACTGAGATCGGCGGCAGCGGGAGCCACAGCTGAGGGCCCCGGCCTGTTTCGCGATGAATACCTGACCTGCCTGATTCACCCTGGCTGGTCGTTTCATGTTTCGGCAAACGGGGACCTGATTGTGGAGAGAATGCCATGAGCGAGTACAAGGCAGCTGGTGACTTGAGCGGGGTAACGATCGAAGGCGGCAAAGTGGCAATCACTGAGTACCTGTCGATTGATCTCGAAGCGGAGACCTGGCACTGCCGCCGCTGCGACCAAAACCTGGGTAGTGCCCGGGGCCCTTACAAGGAAGCCCTGCTGGTCTATGAACGTGAGCCCAGCGAGATTCACGATCCGGTCATCGACCCTGAAAAATACCCGTTTACCTATGCTCCTGATCCCGCCTGGTGCCGAATTATCGAGTACTACTGTCCGCAGTGTGCGGCCCAGGTAGAAGTGGAATATTTACCGCCGGGCCACCCCCTGACGGTCAATGACCTGGTACTGGATATTGACAGCCTGAAGGCGCGGCATGCCGGAGGCCAGTCATGAGAAGAGTGAGCGTAGATATCGGCGGTACCTTCACCGATTGTTTCCTGGTCTTTGACCAGCGCCGGGCAGAGGGTAAAGCGTTGACTACCCACCACAACCTGGCCTCCGGCTTCATGGCGGCGTCAAGCTGACGG
>CAYTDW010000727.1:0-2033 GCA_964436585.1 uncultured Halioglobus sp.
ATCACCTGCCAGGGGTATCAGGCCGCGCTCCGTCAGGTAGCCGTCCTCACCCATGGCTTTGTTCGAGGCAAACTCGATGGCGTATTCCTGGATGCCGGGTATCTTGCCGATATGCGCGGCCTTTATATAGAAATACAATGGCCTGGAGACCGGGTAGGAACCGTCGGCGATGGTATCGAAAGTGGGAATCACGCCGTCAACCTCGGCACCCTGCACCTTGTCACCATTTTCCTCCAGGAAACTGTACCCGAAGATACCCACCGCCCTGGGATTACCGGCCAGCTTCTGCACGATCAGGTTGTCGTTCTCCCCCGCCTCGATGTAGGCGCCGTCCTCACGCACCGCGTAGGCAACCGTGTCGAACAGTTCCTCTCCCTTGGGCGCCTTGCCATTTTTTTCCTGCAGCGCCTGGTATACCCCGGCCGGCACACCCAATGCGGCCATAGCCGTCTTGATCTCATCCACCTGCTCTGCGGTCAGGTCGCGCAGGGCCTTGAGCGAGGGGATCTGCTTGGCCCCGCCACCCAGGGCCAGTTCCGCGAAAGCGTCGCGGGTACCGGAGGTCGGCGGCGGTCCCAGCACTTCAATTGCTGTCGCGGGCAGCGCGGGATTGACATCCTTCCAGGTCTTGTGCGGGTTGGGAATAAGCTTGCCATCCGGGCCAGGGACATCCTTGGCCAGGGCCAGGAAAACGTCCTTCAGGCCCAATTTGAACTTGGGTCCGCTCGCGGCGGTGGCCAGGGCAATTCCGTCATAGCCGATCAGGACTTCGACGATTTCGGCCACACCATTTTTCCGGCAGTCGTCGATCTCGCTCTGCTTGATGGCACGTGAGGAATTGGCTATATCCGGGGAACTCGCTCCCACTCCCTTGCAGAACAGCTTGAGGCCGCCGCCGGAGCCCGTGGACTCGATTTTCGGCGCCTTGAAATTTGAGGAGCTGCTGAAGCGCTCCGCCACCACGGTGGCAAAGGGGTACACGGTGGAGGAGCCTACAATACTGATGGTGTCACGAGTCTGGGCATGGGACGCAGTTGCACCGCCGATCATGGCCGCCAGGACAACTGCACTAACTCGATAGTTTTTCACGTGATCTGTACTCCCTGAGAATGGCTGGAACGGGCCTGGGTTGCTGCCCCTAAACCCGCTGGCGATTCTATGCCGCATTTGTTACGGGCTTGTTACACTGACGCACTGTAGCTCAGCTGGCCGGCGCCGGGCAAGGCAGTGGGGGCTATTCGTCCAGCTCCGCCAGGTGGCCATGGCGAACATCCGTGCCACGCACCACATAGATCACATGTTCGGCGATATTGCTGGCATGATCGCCAATTCTCTCCAGACTGCGCAATGCCCACATCTCGTTGATTATGCTGCCAATGGCCCGGGGATCCTCCATCATAAAGGTCATAAGGCTGCGCAGGGCACTGCCATACTCCCGATCGACGGCAGTGTCATTCCTGACCACTTCGACCGCGGCCTGCGCATCCAGCCGGGCAAAGGCGTCCAGGGCATCGCGCAGCATAGAAGCCACATGGGTGCCGATATGTCGTATCTCTATGAAATTACTGGGTGAATTGCCCACCTCAGACAGGCGCATTGCCTGTGCAGCCACCTTGGCCGCCTCGTCCCCTATCCGCTCCAGATCGGTGTTGACCTTGATGATGGCCACGATGAGACGCATGTCGCTCGCCGTGGGCTGGCGCCGAGCCAGGATCGAGGCGCACTGCTCATCGATGGACATCTCCATCTGGTTGACCTCGTGATCCCGGTTGATTATCAGTTCAGCCTGGCCACTGTCCATGGCGACAAGTGCCGCTATGGCACTGTCCAGTTGCTGCTCAACCTTGCCCCCCATCTCGAGCATCAAGTTGCGCAGTGCCTCCAGTTCGGCATTGAACTGGCCGGAAATATGGTGTGTGTAATTCTCTTGCTTCAGCATCGTTGCTCAACCCCGCCATTGCTGGTCCTGATAATCATTTCGCTATCGCCCTGACCTGCGCGGTCGTGGCGATCTCGCCCTGGTTCGGGAACAC
>CAYTDW010000728.1:0-2030 GCA_964436585.1 uncultured Halioglobus sp.
GCTACCTGGAAGTCATCAGGCAGGTGCCGGCCTACCCGGCAGCCGTGCCCGGTCTCTACAACTCGGAGACGATTGTGCAGCGCGGCTACTGGATGGTGAACTGGTTCAAGCGCGAGTTCGGCCAGCCGGAGCAGACTCTCGCGGCGCAGCGCGGGGTCAGGCCGGAAGCCCTGTTCGACGATCTTTTGCGCCAGGTGCCGGCGGGGTCGATGGGCCTGGTGCTGCAGCCCTACTGGTCGCCCGGCCTGCGGATACCTGGCCCTGAGGCCAAGGGGGCGATTATTGGCTTCGGCGATATCCACACCCGCGCCCACATTTATCGCGCCATCATTGAAGGCCTGGCCTACGCCCTGCGCGAAGGCAGCGAGCGCCATGAGAAGCGCAGCGGTCACCGGATCGATCGGCTGAAGGTATCGGGCGGTGGCTCCCAGAGCGACCAGGCCATGCAGATCACCGCGGACATATTCGGTCTCACGGCTGAGCGGCCGCATACCTATGAGACGTCAGGTCTGGGGGCCGCGATTAACGCCGCAGTGGGAATCGGGCTGTACCCGGATTACAAAACCGCCCTGGGCCGGATGACCCACCCGGGCGCCGTCTTTACTCCCATCGCGGCCAACGCGCGTCTCTACGACCAGATTTACCGGCGGGTTTACCGCAAGCTCTACGGCAGGCTGGGTCCGCTCTACAAATCCATAAGGACGATTACCGGTTACCCGGCGTAGGCGACCGCCCGGGGTGTTTTTAAGGTAATTTTTTGCGCTTTTCTGCATTTTCCCCTGGGCAATGCGGTCTTTGGCATGGAGAGCTGGGATACAATCCCGGCAACGACGACAAAGAGATTTGGTGGCGTGAAGGTTTTAACGGGACTTGTCTTCAGTGCAATAGTGCTATGCGCGGCCCATGCCGGGGCCCAAAGCGCCAGTATTGTCCCGGGCGATGTCGCGGTCGGCCAGGAATCCCTCCCCCAGCGGCAAGCGATAAAGATCTATAAATACCGCGATAAATATGGCGCCCGTTCGTTTTCGGACCAGGCGCCGATGAACCGGCGGTATGAGGTCATCCAGCTCTCCTGCTTTGCCTGTAACCCGAAGTCCACGCTCAACTGGGATACCATCCCGCTTTACCTCGATGCGTACGGCTACACCATCAATATGGTCTCGAGCAAATATGGGGTTGATCCGGCGCTGGTGCGGGCTGTTATCCATGCCGAGTCCGCCTTCAAGCCCGGGGCGCTGTCAAAAAAGGGCGCCATGGGCCTGATGCAGCTGATGCCGGACACAGCAAAGGATCTCGGCGTTGAGAACCCGCTTTCCCCCGAAGAGAATATCGAGGGGGGAGTGCATTACCTGGCCTGGCTGCTGGAGCGAAATGGCGGCAACACCCTGCTGGCGACGGCCGCCTACAACGCTGGGCCCGGTGCCGTGGAGCAGTACAATGGGATTCCGCCCTACGAAGAAACGCGGACTTACGTCAAACGGGTAAAGATCCTGCACGAGCGCTACAAGCAAGCCCTGCTTACTGCATCCGCCGACGCCTCATAGGCTTAGCTCACCCGATGGAGGGCGCAGAGCTTGTTGCCCGAGGGGTCGCGCAGGTAGGCGAGGTAGAGTTTTCCCGCTGCACCTGACCGTACACCGGGCGGATCCTCGCAGGCAGTGCCGCCGTTGGCGAGGCCTGCCGCATGCCAGGCGTCGGCGGCTGCGGGATTTGCCGCCGCGAAACCGACAGTATTGCCGTTGCCGCCACTCGCGGGTTCCCCATTTATCGGCCTGGTGATGGCAAAGATGCCGCTCTTGGTGAAATAAAACACGCGGCCCTTGTCGTCCAGAACACCGGGCTCGTGCCCCAGGGCACCCAGCACGGCATCGTAAAAGGTCTTCGACTTCTGGATATCGTTTGCTCCAACCATGACATGACTGAACATACTTGCTCTCCCGGTTATTGTGATCAGTTAATTGCAGTGTAGTCGGTGCTGCCACCAAAGGCTATGTGCGCCGCCAGGCCGTGTTGCAGGGTGTCGGCTGCAG
>CAYTDW010000729.1:0-2026 GCA_964436585.1 uncultured Halioglobus sp.
GCCAATATCGGCGCCCAGCGCGCAGCCGAGTTATTCTATACCGCCTAATGGGTGGATGCGGACAAGGCGCTGGCCGAGGGCATCGCCGCCGCGGTGCTGCCCGACCCGGACCTGTTCGCGCATGCCCTGGCCAGGGCGCAGGAGATCGCCCGCTGGCCGGTAAACTCACTGCGGGAGATCAAGCGCAGCCTGCGCCTGCACCACCTGCCCGCCATCGACCTGGCGATCAGGGCCGAGCAGGCGGGCATGCAGCGCCAGGCCGGCTCGCCGGAGAACATCGAGGCGATCACCGCGTTCATGCAGCGCCGGGCGCCGGATTTCAGCAAGCTTTAAGCCAAAGCAGCTTTAAACAACAACATAATCAGACCGAGGCTACCTGTATGAAACTACCAAACTTCCCGCGCTGGCGGGCGCTGCTTGCGCTGGTCGGCGCTGCCGCACTGGTCGCCTGCGACAACAATGGCAACCCCCTGGAACCTGTCGTGCCGCCGCTGACGGACACCACCTACTCGGCTGATATTGTCTGGACCGAGTACGGGATACCCCATGTGACCGCCGACGACTGGGGTAGCCTTGGCTATGGCGCCGGCTATGCGGCGGCCAGGGCGAACTACTGCGTCATGATGCGAGTGGTCGTCGACAGCAACGGGGACTCGGCCCGCTACTTCGGTGACAAGGGCAACCTGAACCTGGATCTGGTGCTGAAAATGTTCAACGACGACGCGACCGTGCAGCGGATGCACGACGCCCTGCCCGAATATTTACGGCAAAGCCTTGCCGGCTACGCCGCGGGTATGAATCGCTACCTGGCGGATACCGGAGTCGGCAACCTTGCCGAGGGCGACGAGGGCTGCCGCAATGCGCCCTGGGTGCGCGAGGTAACGGCGTATGACATGGTGCGCCGCCTGCACAGGGCAATACTGCGCGCCAGCTCCGACCCCCTGGCCAGGTATACCGTCGCCGCGAGTCCTGCGAAATCGGTAACGCTGGCGCAGCCGGCTGGGGTTGACGCCAAGGCGAAGATGGTGGCCGCGCTGGATCCCGCCGCAGTCAGGTCTGCGCTGGCCATGCCGACGGGCGCGGAGATCGGCAGCAACGCCTACGCGGTGGGGGCGGACGCCTCCCAGACCAACTCGGGCATCCTGTTCGGCAACCCGCATTTTCCCTGGCAGGGCGCCGAGCGTTTTTACATGTTCCACCTGACCCTGCCGGGTGAATACGATGTCATCGGTTCCGCCCTGCTCGGGATCCCGGCACCGGTCATCGGCTTCAACCAGAACCTGGCCTGGTCCCACACGGTCAGCACCGGTAAGCGTTTCACCCTGTACGAGCTGGAGCTCAACCCTGAGAACAATCTGCAGTATGTCTACGACGGCGAGTTGCGGGACATCAGCTCACGCACGGTCAGCGCCCAGCAATTGCAGGCCGATGGTACCCTGGCGACGATAGAGCACACGTTTTACTTCTCCCATTTCGGCCCCGTCGTGGACCTGGGCGCCGCACTCTCCGCCCTCGGCGGTTGGCCCAACGCGGCGGGTACGGTGTTCACCTACCGCGATGCCAACCTGGAGAACCTGCGGAGCCTGGAGCAGTGGATACGTATGGGCAAGGCCCGGAACATGGCTGAGTTCAAGCAGGCGCTGCGCGCCGTGGGCATTCCCTGGGTAAATACGATCGCCGCGGACCGCTACGGTGATGCCCTGTACAGCGACATCTCGGTAGTGCCCAATGTCTCCATCAGCCAGTACAACAGCTGTATCCGGGGTCCGCTGCAGAACCTGATAACGGCAGCCGCCGGCCTGGTGGCCATGGACGGCTCCGACTCCGCCTGCGAGTGGGGCAACGACCCGGATACCGCCCCGGGTATCTTCGGCTACGACAACCTGCCCAAGCTGGAGACTCGCGACTACGGCGCCAACGCCAACGACAGCTACTGGCTGGCCAATCCCGACCAGTTGCTGGAGGGGTTCTCGCCGCTCAACGGCAAGGAACGGGTGACACAGAGCATCCGCACCCGCCACGCCTT
>CAYTDW010000730.1:0-2023 GCA_964436585.1 uncultured Halioglobus sp.
GGTCGATCTGCCGGTGCCGATCACCGATGTACTTAAAACCGACGCGATCATCTTGAGCCACATTCACGAGGACCACTGGGACCCGGCCGCGCGCTATCTGGTGCCACGCGATCTGACCATCTTTACGCAGGACGAAAAGGACGCGGCCAAGGTGCGCGAGGACGGCTTCACCGATGTGCGCGTATTGACTGAAGAGGGTCTTGAATTCAAGGGTACCCGCCTGATCAAGACCCTGGGTAAACACGGCAGCGACCACTTCTTTGCCGTGCCCCAGGTGGCCGAGCTTCTCGGCGAAGTGATGGGCATTGTGTTCCTGCGTCCGAACCATCCCACCGCCTATGTGGCCGGCGACACGATCTGGAACAACAATGTCGAAGACGCTCTTACCGCGTATAAACCCGATGTTGTGTTCCTCAACACTGGATACGCCCGGATCAATGGTTTCGATGGATCCATCATCATGGGCAAGGATGATGTGGCGCGCGCCTACCGGTTCTCGCCCCAGGCCAGTATCGTCGGCGTGCATATGGAATCGGTCAATCACGCCATGCTCACGCGCAAGGAGTTGCGCGCCTTCATCGATGAGCAGAAGCTGGATAAGCAGCGAGTATTCGTGCCCAACGACGGGCAGAGCTATCGCTTCTGAACAGCGGCCTGCCTGACTTCCGATTCATCGCCGCCATGGCCAACAGATGTCACTACCACACCAGGAGAATGAATCATGTCTATTGAAACGAATAAAGTACTTGTGAAGCGCTTTTACGAGGCCATCGTGCGATTGGATTTTGACGCGATGAACAGCATGGTGCACAAAGATTTCGTTTTCTATCCCCAGGTCGACACGCCATTCCCCGGTGTTGCGGGTTTGGTCCAATCGGAGAAAAAGTCGTTTGAGGCCTTCGAAAGCTTCAGGTTTCCTGTCGTCACGATGATTGCCGAAGGCGATAAGGTCGCCGCCTACATGTACTTCGAGGGAAAGAACCATTGCGCTGAGTCGTTTGGTATCCCGCCGACCGGCAGGAATATCCGCATTTCGTTACTGCACATGCTGACGATCAAGGATGGGAAGATTGTCGAGAAGCGCGCTCATTTCGACATGGGTGATGTCCGGCGCCAGCTCACCGAATGACCTCTCGCGAAAAAGGGGCCCTGGATGCTTCGCGGTCCATGGCCTCCGCAATAGATCAACAGCTCTGGCTTCGGCTACATTACTTCTGAGTCAATTCGTGTGTCGATTGGGGTAGCGTAGACGCGCGCCGGCTTTGCTATACTGCAGCGCTTGTTTGTATCCCCCAGCTTTTGGCCCCACAGGAAGTGCCGCGTGAGCGACTTTACCATCTACCATAATCCGCGCTGCTCGAAGTCGCGTAATACCCTGGCGCTGCTCGAGGCCAGGGGGATACAGCCCCGGATCGTTCTCTACCTCGAAACCCCGCCCAGTGCCGGGCAGATCAGGGCCCTGCTGGCCAAGCTGGGGATGAGCGCCGCGCAGTTGGTGCGGCGCGGGGAGGACGAATACAGGGCGCGCGGCCTGGACCGTGATTCCACTGCCGCCGAGCTGGTGGCGGCCATGGCCGCCTGCCCCCAGCTGATCGAGCGGCCGATCGTGGTCAGGGGCGAGCGGGCGGTGCTCGGTCGTCCCCCGGAAAAGGTGCTGGAGTTGCTCGGCTGATGGCCGAACCCTATATCCTGGTGTTGTATTACTCCCGCCATGGCGCCACCGCGGCGATGGCGCAGCAGGTGGCGCGCGGCGTGGAGCGGGTGCCCGGCCTGGCGGCGCGCCTGCGCACGGTGCCGGCGGTGTCGGCGGATTGCGAGCGCAGCGCGGACGAGATTCCCGCCGACGGGCCGCTCTACTGCGAGCTGGATGACCTGCGCCATTGCGCCGGCCTGGTCATGGGCAGCCCCACCCGCTTTGGCAATATGGCGGCGCCGCTGAAATATTTTCTCGACCAGAGCTCCTCCCTGTGGCTGAGCGGCGCCCTGATCGACAAGCCGGCGGGCGTGTTCACATCGACCTCCA
>CAYTDW010000731.1:0-2021 GCA_964436585.1 uncultured Halioglobus sp.
ATAACGCCGGCCTGGGCATCATGTCCTCCTTCCTGCAGACCACCACCGCGGACTGGCAGCTGACCCTCAATGTCAATGTGATGGGTGTGGTGTACGGTTGTCGCCTGTTCGCCGCGCTGTGGCGGCAGCGGGACTTGCCCGGCCACCTGGTCAACGTGGCCTCCATGGCCTCTATCGCTCCGCCAGCCAACCTGTCGGCCTATGTCGCCAGCAAATATGCGGTGGAAGGGCTGAGCGAAGTATTGGCGATGGAGTTCCAGGGGGCGGGCATCACGATCAGCTGCCTGCACCCGGGGGTTATCAACACCGCCATCGTCCAGGACAGCTCGCGTACGCATATGGCCCCCGAGGAGGTCGCGCGCCTGCAGCGCCACTACCTCGAGCACGGAGATCACCCCAGGGTGGTGGCGCAGGACATCGCCAATGGCGTGATGAAGGGCGCGGGCACCATCCTGTCGGGCACTGGCGTGGCCAGGATCGCATTCATGAAACGGTTGCTACCGCGCAGCACCTTTCGCAAACTGCTGATCGACGCCTCGCGCAAGATGGGTTACCTGCCGCTGAAGTAGCCAGTTGCACTAAAACCGATACCGCGTCATCAACTGGATCTGGGTCGCGTCACCCTCCTCGCCGTCCTGGTTCTCGCGCCGCCCCCACAAGTATTCCGCACCAAAATCAATGCGCGGGGTGGGTGTCCAGAACAGGTTGGTGGAAACCCGGTAGGTGCGTTTGTAGGCACCGCCATCGACAAAGCCGGGGTTGTCGACGTCCACGAAGCCAAGCGTCAGGTTCGATCGCAGGTCTTGCGGCCCTCCCCACCAGTGTTGCAGGGAGGTGTAGCCGGCCAGGACCTTGAATAACTCCAGGTCGCCGTTGGCAGGATCAAATATGCCATCGTAGTTGCCCACGCTGGCAAGGTCGTTTATGTAACGGCCAATGCCCTCGCCCCTGGTCAGCTGGAATACGAGACTGTCACGCGCGTCAAAGTAAGGCGTGACAAACCGCCCGCTCACCGAGGCGCCCCTGCCGTACTCCTTGGACACCCCATACCCGAAGGAGGGGTCGGACTGGGCACGAATCTGCCGTCCGAGCAGGGCGAGCTTGAGATGCAGTCGGTCGCTCGGAGCAAAGCGACCGGTCACCACGAGGTCCGGTGCCCGTGTCACACCCGCACCGTTCTGCACCTCGGGATTGGGGTCCTCTAGCGAGACTTCCAGCCCGTATTCGGCGCCCCGTTCGGGCATCAGCCTGACCTGGGACTGGCGCACGTTGACGCGCGCGTTGAGGCCTTCGAAATCGACTTCCTCGGGGCTGGCGTCAGTATCCATGAACGCAGACCAGGTTTTGCCCGCCAGTACCCGGTTCCACTGCCCGAACGCGTGGCGCAAGCGGAAGGTATCGCCATCGCCGAGAAAATCTCCCTCCACGAAAGCGCGCAGGATACCGAACTCGGTGGGCTCGCGAAGATCGAGGTTCAGGCGCGACTGGTTGGCGGTGATACTGCTTTCCGCCTCGGCTGTGGAATCGGCGACCCCAACAGGGATGGAGCCGATAACAAATCGATCGGGAATGTCCAGGGGATCGTTGTTATAGACAATGGCCGTCTTTACGTAGCCGCCAATCCTCAATGCCGCATCGGTGCCCGGCAGGCGCCAGGCGCCGACGAAATCCGAAAGCAGGGCCTGGGTCGGGTCATCCACCTGGGCTTTCGCGACGGACTTACCCACTGCAGCCTGCTGCTGCCCGGCACTGACCGCCGCTGCTGTCACCGCCGATTCACTCGCCGCGACCTGCTGCTCTGGCGCAGCCGCACTGGTGGTCGAGGGTCCGGCCACAGAGGCGTCGGTGTCCGCCTGCTCTTCAGTCGAGGCGAGTTCCTGCTCCGCGCTGACCGGCGGCGTCGGTGCGCGCAGCACATCCAGTTCGTTGCGCAGGCTGGTGATCTGGTTTGACTGGTCCTGCAGCAATTTGCGCTGCTCTGCCAGTTCCCGTTGCTGCTGCTGCAGCAGGGCGATCACCTG
>CAYTDW010000732.1:0-2016 GCA_964436585.1 uncultured Halioglobus sp.
GCCCTCGGCCCGGAAGAGGCGGTGTTGCTGACCACGGCGGATCACCCTCTGCTTACGGCGGAGATAGTCGATGCCTTTGGTCGCCAGAGCCTGGCGGACGACGTGGATGTGGCCGTGGGCCTGGCGCCTCATGCGCTGGTGCTTGAGGCCTATCCCGGCATCAAAAAGACCGTGCTGCGCTTCAGCGACGGGGATTTTTGCGGCTGCAACCTGTTTGCCTTCATCACGCCGGAGGGCCGCCGGGCGGCCCGCTTCTGGCGCCGCATCGAGCAGGAGCGGAAAAAGCCGCTGGTGGTGATAGGCCTGCTGGGCTGGCGGGCGGTGATCCGCTACCGCCTCGGCCTGCTGTCGCTGGAGGAGGCCCTGGCCAAGCTGAGCAAGCGCCTGGGCCTGCGCATGCGCGCGGTGATTCTGCCCTATGCCAACGCCGCTATCGACGTGGACTCGGTGGCCGACCTGGTGCTGGTCAAGGGGTCGCTGGCAAAGGCCGCCGCGGAGAACGCATAGGCGCGCGCGGCAGGGTGAGCTGGCGCGATTTTCCGGCGCTGAATTCCCCGCTGGCCGGCAGGTAATCGCGCGCATCTATCGCCAGCCGCCAACCCCCGTCGCAGCGCTCCACGCCGTAACAGTTATAGCTCGCCACATTGCCGCCATGCAGTCCCAGCGCCGACGCCGAGGGCACCGCAATCACCGGCGCGCTGCCGTGGGTGGTGGCCAGTTCGTCGTAATGCGCCCGGTGGCCGTGGCCGTTCAGCACCAGCTCCGCGCCGTGACGGGCGATGATGTCCTGGACCCGGTCCGCATCCGTCAGCCGCTTGCGCCACTTGTCCCTGCCCGGTAGCGGTGAGTGGTGGAGGTAGACCACCCGAAACTGGCCCCGGGCGTGGGCGCTATCGAGCAGCGCCGGCAGCCGCGCCAGCTGCGCAGCCCCCACCGTGCCGGTGGCCATGAAGGGCGGTTTGGGGCAGGCCGTGCTCAGGCCGATGAAAGCGATATCGCCGCGCACGCGCAAACTCGGGTACAGGCTCGCCAGGCTGTCCGGCAGGCCGGTGGGGGCATCCGAGGCCATATAGTCCCGCCACAGGGCGAAAGTGTCCTGCCAGGGGGTCGCAACCGAGGCGTCGTGGTTGCCGGGAATCACCGCCACCGCCGTCGGATCTCCCAGTTGCCGCAGCCAGTCCAGGGCCTGGCGAAACTCCATGGGGAGCCCCAGGTGGGTGAGGTCGCCGGTGACCAGCAGCTGGTCGAGGCTGAACTGCGCCAGATCGCGCCGCAGCGCGGCCAGGACCTCGGGGCGATGCTCGAAGCGGCGCCGGTGGCGCCAGGACAGGTAGCCCAGGGCGCGCTTGCTCAGCAGGTCGCGCGCGGACACCCCTTGCAGGGAGCTCAGGTGGGGATCGGAAATCTGCGCGAAGCGTTGCATGGCTGCCTCCGGGCGGCGCTCAGACCCGCGTGATGAGCGCCCCGAGCTCCGCCAGTTTCCTGTCGATATTGGCATAGCCGCGGTCGAGGTGATAAACGCGATCGATGGTGGTTTCACCGTCGGCGGCCAGGGCAGCGATGATCAGGGAGGCGGAGGCCCGCAGGTCGGTGGCCATCACCGGCGCACCCTGCAGTCGCTCGCGCCCGTGCACAATGGCGGTGTGGCCCTGCAGCTCAATATCGGCGCCCATGCGCTGCAGCTCCGCGACGTGCATGAAACGGTTTTCGAAAATATTTTCCACCACCGTCGCGGACCCTTCCGCCAGCGCGTTCAATGCCATGAACTGGGCCTGCATATCGGTGGGAAATGCCGGGTAGGGGGCAGTGTTGATGTGCACCGCCCGGCAGCGCTTGCCAGCGGTGTCGAGGTGAATCCAGTCGGGGCCCAGCTCGATTCTGGCACCCGCCTGCTCCAGCTTGCCCAGCACGTGGTGGAGAAAATCCGGGTTGGTATCCAGCACCCGGATACTGCCCCGGGTGGCCGCGGCAGCCGTGAGGAAGGTGCCGGTCTCGATCCGGTCGGGCGGCACCCGG
>CAYTDW010000733.1:0-2013 GCA_964436585.1 uncultured Halioglobus sp.
CGACGGCCAGGTCAACATGACCGCGCGGCCGGGTGACTCGGTGCAGCTGAGCAAGAAGAGCCATCGCCTGACCCTGCTGCATCCACTGGGACACAGCTTTTACGCGAGCTGCAGGGACAAGCTGCGCTGGGGCGACGCGCTGGTAAATTGATGACTGATTTCCATCCCGCCCTCAGCGTAGGCATAGAGGAAGACCTGTTGCCGCTCAGCGTGCTGCTCCAGCGGCGCGGGGTGGCGCATCGGATTTTCGAGGACCAGGGCCGCCAGGTGCTGGCGGTACAGCAGGCCGCGCAGGCGCCGCAGGTGCGCTCCCTCTACCAGGCCTGGCGGGCCGGAGAAGTCCGCATCGAGCCAGTGGAGCAGGGTGCAATGCCGCCGCTGCGCAGCGCCGTCAGCTGGCGCGCGGTGCCTGTCACCACGGCGCTGGCCCTGTGCAGTATCGGCGGTTTCCTGCTGTTCTACCTGGGCGCTGGGGAGGCGCTGGCTTACCTGACCTTTACCCCCTTCGAACTCGTGGACGGCAAACCCGTGTTCGACCGAATCGACGGCCAGTACTGGCGGCTGGTCACCCCTGCGTTCCTCCACTTCGGCTGGCTGCATATCGTCTTCAACAGCCTCTGGCTGTGGGAGCTGGGCGGCAAGGTGGAGCGGGTCCTCGGGCACCTGAATATGTTCCTCCTGTTCGTGGTTATCGCGATGGTCTCCAACGCCAGCCAGTTCGCCTTCGGCGGTGATGGCCTGTTCGGGGGCATGTCCGGCGTGGTCTACGGACTGCTGGGTTTTTCCTGGGTGGCGCCCCTGCTGCAGCCGGCCTGGCGCATCCAGCCAGGCGCCGGGTTGATGCTGTTCATGGTCGGCTGGCTGGTGTTGTGCATGCTCGGTGTAGTCGAAGTGCTCGGGTTTGGCGCCATCGCCAACGCCGCCCACCTGGGTGGTCTCCTCTGCGGCGCTTTCCTGGGCGCCGTGTTTGGCCTGGCCTCGACCAAGGGACGTTCATGACGATTGCTGGCAGGATCAACCTGCTGTTTGTGTCCGCCGCCCTGGTGCTGGCAGTGGTGCTCACGGCTTTCACTGCATGGCGCGAATACCGGTTCGCGCTGGATCGCACGGTGGACGCTGTGCTCGCCCGGGCGCTGGCCCACCCCGAGTTGCAGTTCGAGATTTACCAGCGCGACCAGAAAGCGCTGCAGTCCCTGCTGGCCGGTTTTCTCGAGACCCCGGCGCTGGTGGCCGCTATCGCCCGGGATGGGCTGGACGAAGTCCTTGCCGAACAGACACGGGGGGACGGGACTGCGCCCGCGCCCTCGTTCGAGCGCCTGCGGGAGGGGCTCTCCGCCGCCGATATGAGCCTGGTGGGGTTTGACGCGGACGGCGAGCCCACAGCGACCGGCCTGTGGTCCGCCTGGAGGTACAGCGAGCGGCCGATGTACCTGACCCTGCCCGTGCTCACCGCGGTAAACCCCGGGCAGCGGGGGCTTAGCGCCTACGATTTTTTCATCGCCCCGTCCACTGCCGCCGCGAATGCCAGCCAGCGCAGTATTGGCTACCTGCAACTGGCGATTTCGCGCGCTGCGCTGCTGGACGCTATCGGCCCCGTGGTGGGCCGGGTGTTTTTCGGCAGCCTCGGACTGATCGCCCTGTGCGGCGTGGGGATCGCGCTGATGACCCGCCGTATCACCCGCGACCTGTCGCGACTGGCACGACTGGCGGATGAGGTCGCCGCGGGGGAATGGCAAAAACCGGTGGAGATCAGCGCCGGCAGCGAGGTCAGGGACATCGCCAATGTGTTGAATCAGGTGATCGAGGGCTTTACCCGGTTGAAGCAGGAAGCCGATATCGGTAGTCGCCTGCTCAGCAGGAAGGTAGACGAGCGCACCAGCCAGCTTTCCAGCAGGGAGCAGGCGCTCAATCAGGCGACGGAAGAAATCAGCGAAACCCGCGACAGGCTGCAGCGCCTGGCCTATTACGACCCCCTGACAGCCCTGCCCAACCGGCACCTGTTCACCGAACAAC
>CAYTDW010000734.1:0-2012 GCA_964436585.1 uncultured Halioglobus sp.
GCTTCGATGACCTGAGGGCATCCGCCCTGAGGAAGGTGGCACAGGGACTGACCAGTCTTGAAGAAGCCAACCGTATAACAGTAGATTAGCGTAAAGCAGCAAAAAGCCGGGGACAACAGGCAAAAGGGGCGACAGGATTATGGCGACGAGCAGCGCAACCAGGAACGATCTCTTCATCTGGAATGGCACGGACAAGTCCGGCCGCAATAGCAGCGGGGAGATTCGCGCCGCCAGCTCGGCCCTTGCCAAAGCCCAGTTGCGGCGGCAGGGCATCAAGCCCAAAACCATCAAGAAGAAAGGCAAGCCCCTGTTCGGCAGCGGCGGCAAACCCATCAAGCCTGCGGATATCGCCGTGTTTACCCGCCAGATGGCCACCATGCTCAAGGCAGGTGTGCCCCTGGTGCAAAGCTTTGAAATCGTGGCCGAGGGCTCCGAGAAGCCCAAGATGCGGGACCTCGTGAACAACATCCGCAATGACGTCGCCGCCGGGGGCGGCCTGGCGCTCTCCCTGGCCAAGTACCCCCGCCTCTTCGATGACCTGTTCTGCAGCCTCATCGCCTCGGGCGAGGAGTCGGGCACCCTGGAAGTGATGCTGGCCCGGGTTGCGACCTACAAGGAAAAAACCGAGCAGCTGAAGGCCAAAATCAAGAAGGCCCTGACCTACCCGACCGCGGTCATCGTGGTGGCCATCGTCGTCACCGGGATTCTCCTGGTCAAGGTGGTACCGCAGTTTGCCGAGACATTCCGCAGTTTCGGCTCTGACTTGCCCGCCTTTACCCTGTTCGTACTGAACATATCCAACTTCGTGCAGAAGTGGTGGTTAGTTATCTTGCTGCTGATCATCGCCGGGATCTTCGCCTTCCGCGAGGCGAAACTGCGCTCGGTCAAATTCGCCGAGTTCCTCGACCGGCTGATACTGCGCCTGCCTATCTTCGGCATGATCGTGCACGATTCGGTGATTGCGCGCTTCTCCCGCACGCTGGCGACCACCTTCGCCGCAGGTGTCCCCCTGGTCGATGCCCTGGAGTCCACCGCCGGAGCAGCCGGCAACTCCGTCTACGCCAAGGCCATTCGCCGCATCAGGGACGACGTCACCACCGGCAACACCCTCTATGCCTCCACCAAGGCCACCGGGCTGTTTCCCAATATGCTGCTGCAGATGATGTCAATCGGAGAGGAGTCCGGCTCCCTGGACGAGATGCTGGACAAGGTGGCCAATCACTATGAGGAGGCCGTGGACAACGCCGTGGACAGCCTCAGCTCCCTGATGGAACCGATGATCATGGCCATTCTCGGGGTGCTGGTGGGCGGCCTGATGGTGGCCATGTACCTGCCGATCTTTATGCTCGGGTCAGTCATCTAGCTGCTCGCCCGCCGGGGCAGGGAGCCCGCAGCTGATGCTGGAGATGTTCGCGCAACTGCCCTGGCTGTTGCCTGTTTGCCTGCTGTCCCTGGGGCTGGTGGTGGGCAGTTTCTTCAATGTGGTCATCTATCGACTGCCGCTGATGATGGAAGCGCGCTGGCGGCGCGACTGCTGTGAGCTGCTCGAGCTCCCCGGCGAGAAACAGCCGCCCCGCCTGACCCTGGCCAGCCCCAATTCCCACTGCCCGCACTGCGGCACGCCGATCAAGCCCTGGCACAATATTCCCGTATTCAGTTACCTGCTGTTGCGCGGTAAATGCGCCGCCTGCGGCACCCGGATTTCCCTGCGCTATCCCGCCGTGGAACTGGCCACCGGGCTACTGACCCTGCTGCTGGCCTGGCACTTTTCCCCGAGCTGGGCGCTGCCGGGTGCGATCCTGTTCACCTGGGCCCTGCTGGTCCTGACCATGATCGATGTGGATCACAAGCTGCTGCCGGACGACATCACCCTGCCGCTGCTGTGGTTGGGTCTGCTGTTCAATCTTGGCGCTACTTTCGTGAGCCCGGCGGATGCGGTCATCGGCGCGATGGCAGGCTACCTGATCCTGTGGAGTGTTTACTGGCTGTTCAAGCTGCTCACCGGCAAGGAA
>CAYTDW010000735.1:0-2011 GCA_964436585.1 uncultured Halioglobus sp.
GAGGATGCAGACCTCGACCAGGCTATCCTCGGTGCCGCTCACGGCATTTTTGCCAACGCCGGCCAGGTATGTGTAGCCGGCTCGCGCCTCTATGTCCACGAGTCGGTGTATGAGCGGGTGGTCGAGGGTATCGGTGCGCTTGCCCGGGCCATGAAGGTGGGCCCGGCATCAATCCCCGGCATGGACATGGGGCCGCTGATATCAAAGCGGCACCTGGCTTCTGTCTACCAGATGGTACAGTCCGGCATCGAGGCCGGGGCGCGACTGGTGGCTGGCGGCAAGTTGATAAGCGGGCAGGGCGGGTACTTTATGCAACCCACCGTTTTCGCCGATACCCGGCACGGCATGGCGATCGTCGACGAGGAAATCTTCGGCCCTGTGCTGGTGGCGATGCCCTTCGGGGACGGGGATGATATCGCCGCCATGGCCAACGACAACCATTACGGCCTTGCGGCCAGCATCTGGACCCGGGATATCAGCAGGGCCCATAAGACCGCCGCCAGCATCAGGGCGGGTATCCTGTGGATCAATTGCCACGGCATCCCGGATGCGGCAGTGCCATTCGGAGGTTACAAACAATCCGGGTGGGGGCGCGAGAACGGCTACGAGTCGCTGTTGCAATACACCGAGTTGAAGTCAGTCGTGGCGAAACTTTAGAGGTACTTTGTCGGCATGGCGTCTTTTGAGCAGGAGTTTTACCTCGAGAACCCTGGCCGCTGGCAGGTGTTGCGGCGCGACGCGCGCCTGTTGCTGCGCCTGGCCAGTTACGCGCTGCTGTGGCTGACCCTGGGTGTATTGGTACGCCGCGCATACCGGCGGGCCCAGCGCAGTGGTGAGCCGCTGGAACTTGAATCGGTGATCAGGGACTAGTGCCGGTGACGCGCCGGGTGAGCAAGGACTTCCCGTCCCCCGAGTTGCCTTTTCGCTACCGCAGCCAGCCGCGCTCCGGCAATGAGATCAATGGTCTCGGGGAATCGGCTTTCCGGCGTGCGGTGCAGGTCTTTCACGGTTCCGGCGCCAGGGAACTCGAATGGCGCAAGCTGGAACTGTTCTTTGCCCTGATCAACCCCTTCAGGGTGTACTGGCTGAACCTGGTCAACCGCTGGCTGCTGCGGCGGGCAGACGGGCCCGTTGCGAAAACACGCCAGCCAGTGGCGGACCCGAGCGCAATGGCGGAGATTATCAAGCAGCGCGCGCGTGAACTTGGCGCCGGCGCGGCGGGGATTGCCGCGCTGACGGAAAAGGCGCTCTACCAGGGCTACCAGCCGGACTATCCCCACGCGATCGTGGTGCTGATGCCCATGGACAGTCAGGAGATGGCGTTCGTTACCACCAACCGCGCCGGGGCTGAGACCATGCGCGCCTATATGGAAATCACGCGCACGGTGATCGCACTGGCGGAACATATTCGCGCCATGGGCTGGCGGGCCAGGGCCTACGGCGAGGCCGCCGATATTCTGCATATCCCGCTCGCCATCGATGCGGGACTGGGTCAACTGGGTAAGCATGGCTCCCTGATTTGCAGGGAATTCGGTTCCAGCATGCGCATCGCCACCGTATTGACGGACCTTCCCCTGGAGCATGACGCACCGGTTGATATCGCTGTGGATGACCTCTGCCTGGGCTGTCGCCGTTGCAGCCTCGATTGCCCGGTGGATGCCATTGCCGATCACAAGCAAATGGTGCGGGGGGAGGAGAAGTGGTACGTGGATTTTGACCGCTGCGCGCCCTATTTCACCCACACCGTGGGCTGCGGTATCTGCATTGAGGTCTGCCCCTGGACGATACCCGGCCGCGGGCCCTCGCTGTCGGAAAAATTGCTGTCCAAGCGCTAGGCATGCCGCTATTCCAGCAGGTTGGCGATGAACATGCACAGTATCGTCGCCGGCGCCAGAAACCGTACCGAGAATTGCCACACCGCCCAGCTCATATCCGACTGGATACCGATGTCCGTGCGCATGCGCGCACTGGCAATGGCCCAGCCCGCGATCAGGGCGATCAGCAGCGCATT
>CAYTDW010000736.1:0-1999 GCA_964436585.1 uncultured Halioglobus sp.
CATGGATGTATTCACGGCGTGTCCAGGAGCCAAACAGGACATGGTCGTAGCGGGTTGGTGGCCTGATCAAAAAAATGGGACGCGATGTTACCCAATAGAGTGATCTGGGACGAACCTAAATATCCGGCCACAGATTTTATATATACTGCCAATCCAGCCGCTGTCCCACGGACTCGGCCAGCAACACAATGGAACACAAATGAAATTCGTAGACGAGGCAAGTATCAAGGTTTTCGCCGGCAATGGCGGCAGTGGCTGCCTCAGTTTCCGGCGGGAAAAATATATCCCCAAGGGTGGCCCCGACGGCGGCGATGGCGGGGATGGCGGCAGCGTCATCATGGAAGCGGACAGCTCCCTCAACACCATGGTCGACTTTCGCTTCCAGCGCGCCTTTCGGGCGCAGAACGGCGAATCCGGGCGCGGCCAGAACAAAACCGGCAGGAGCGGCGAGGACCTGGTGTTGCGGGTACCGGTGGGCACTACCATCCTCGACGAGGACACCGGCGAGATGCTGGGGGACCTGTCCGTGCCGGGCCAGCGCCTGGTCGTGGCCCAGGGCGGCTTTCACGGGCTGGGCAATGCCCGCTTCAAGTCCAGTACCAACCGCGCGCCGCGCCAGACCACAAAGGGCAGCGAGGGCGAGCAGCGCGATCTCAAGCTGGAGCTGAAAGTGCTGGCGGACGTAGGCCTGCTGGGTCTGCCCAATGCCGGCAAATCCACCTTTATCCGGGCAGTGTCCTCGGCCACGCCCAAGGTTGCGGATTATCCATTCACCACCCTGGTGCCCAATCTCGGGGTGGTAATGGTGGAAGCCCACCGCAGTTTCGTGGTGGCGGACATTCCCGGGCTGATCGAGGGCGCGTCGGAAGGCGCGGGCCTGGGTATACGCTTCCTCAAGCACCTGACCCGCAACCGCATCCTGCTGCACCTGGTGGACATGGCTCCGTTCGACGGCAGTGAACCGGCCGATGCCGCGCTGGCCATCGTGCGGGAACTGGAGCGCTTCAGTCCCACCCTTGCGGCGCGGGAGCGCTGGCTGGTGCTCAATAAAACCGACCTGCTTGACGCCGCTACCTTCGCGGCGCGGCGTGACGCCCTGCTGGCCGCGCTGGGCTGGCAGGGCAGGATCTATGCCATCTCTGCCATCACTGGCGAGGGCACCGCTCCCCTGTGCGGCGACATGATGATTTACCTGGAGCAGCGCCGCGCCGCCGAGCTGGAAGACCCCGCGCTGGCGGAGGCCGAGCGACAGATGCAGTTCGCCATGCAGGACGAGGCGCGGCAGCGGGTGGAGGAATACCGCGCCCGCCAGCGCGAGTTTGCCAGGGGTAAAAGGCGTGGCGAGGACGGTGGCGATGATACGGGCGAGGGTGACGACGATTTTGATGACGATGATTATGACGTTGAAGTGGAATACGCACCCTGAGGTAAGACATGGCTGATCGCAGTGAAATCGCCGAGGCCAGGCGCTGGGTCGTCAAGGTTGGCAGCGCGCTGCTGACCGACGACGGTCGGGGTCTCAACCCCGGGATCATCGCGGCCCTGGTGGAACAGCTGGTACAGCTGCGCGCGCGCGGTGGTGAAGTGGTGCTGGTATCAAGCGGCGCGGTTGCCGCGGGTATTGTCAGGCTGGGCTGGAATGCCCGCCCGCACCTGCTGCATAAATTGCAGGCCGCCGCCGCGGTGGGCCAGTCGATCCTGGTGCAGCACTACGAAAATGCCTTCAAGCGGCACGGCATTGCCACCGCCCAGATCCTGCTGGTTCACGACGATGTGACCGCCAGGGATCGCTACCTCAACGCCCGGGGCACGCTCAACACCCTGCTCGAGCTGGGGGTGGTGCCGGTGGTGAATGAGAACGACACCGTGGTCACCGAAGAGATACGTTTCGGCGACAACGATACCCTCGCGGCCCTGGTGGCCAACCTCATCGACGCCGACGCTTTGTTGCTGTTGACGGACCAGCAGGGCATGTACCGGGAAGATCCCCGCCGCAATC
>CAYTDW010000737.1:0-1997 GCA_964436585.1 uncultured Halioglobus sp.
GGTTTCATGCACGACACCGCCATGCTGCTGGGCGCCCTGGGCTGGGACGGGTACACCGGCAAGGTAGAGGTCCTGACGCCCTACTTCGGCAGCTCCGGTACCGGCCAGATCAACGCGATATTCCCGGTATAACGTAATGGCGCATTTCATTTACGAGTATTCCGCCAACCTGCCCGCCGAGCAACTCGACCTGCCGGGCCTGATGGCCAAAATGCACACCGCCGCCGCGGCCACCGGGGTTTTTCCTTTGTCCGGTATGCGCAGCCGCGCCATCCGCTGCGACGATTATCGCATCGGCGACGGCAACCCGAACTACGGTTTCCTGAACCTCAGTATGAAAGTCGGTCATGGTCGGAAACTGGAGACCCGGATGGCGATGGGTCGCACCCTGTTTGAACTCCTCATCGAGCACCTGCAACCGGTGTTCGCGAGTCGCGGCCTCGCGGTGTCGTTCGAGATGCGCGAACTGGAAGAGCACGTCAAATTCAATCACCGGAATATCTGAGCCGGGCGATGCTGACGCCACTACAGATCTCCGCCGCGATCGATACCCTGCACCATGCGGAGCTGTCCCGTGTGCAGGTGCCCGCGCTGACCCTATCGTATCCTGATATGGACCTGGACGACGCCTACGCGGTGCAGCAGGGCTGGGTGGAGCGCAAGCGGGCGCAGGGTCGCAGGGTCATCGGCTATAAGATCGGGCTGACCTCCCGCGCCATGCAGATGGCGATGAACATCGACACGCCGGATTACGGCGTGCTGCTGGACGACATGCTCTTCCCCAACGGCAGTACGATCGAAGTGGCCCGGTTTACCGACCTGCGGGTAGAGGTCGAGTTCGCATTCGTGATGAAGGACCCGTTGTTCGGCGAGGATGTCAGCCTGGCGTAGGTGCTGGATGCCACCGACTACGTTGTGCCCGCACTGGAGCTGATTGCCGCGCGCAGTTTCCGCACCGACCCGGACACGGGGTATACCCGCACCGTGGTAGACACCATCGCCGACAATGCCGCCAACGCCGGCGTTGTTGTCGGCGAGGTGAAGAGGGCACCTCGGGAGATCGACCTGCGCTGGGCCGGCGCCATGCTGTTTCTCAACGGGGAGGTCGAGGAAACGGGGCTGGGCGCCGGTGTGCTGAACCACCCCGCCCACGGCATCCAATGGGTGTGCAGGCGTTTTGCGCCCCATGGCATCGGCCTGGAGCCGGGCCAGCTTATCCTGTCAGGCTCCTTTACCCGGCCGGTGATCGTGCGGGCCGGAGACCACATCCGGGCCGACTACGGCCCGCTGGGAAACATCGACGTGTACTTCAGTTAAGGGAGTCAAGCATGGATCTGCCCCCGAATCGCTTCAAACGCGCCATGGCTTCCGGCGAGGTCCAATACGGCCTCTGGCTGGGCCTGCCTGACACCACCGCGGCGGAGATCGCGGCGGCCGCGGGTTTCGACTGGCTGCTGATCGATCACGAGCATGCGCCCTTCGAAGTGACCGATATCCTGGCGCATCTGCAGGTTATGGCGGCCTATGCGGTGGCGCCGGTGGTGCGCCCGGTGGACGCCAATCCCTCGCTGCTGAAGAAATTGCTGGATATCGGCGTGCAAACTTTCCTGGTGCCGATGGTGGACACGCCTGCCCAGGCGCAATCCCTGGTGCGCGCACTGCGCTATCCCCCCGCGGGCACCCGGGGGCTGGGCACCTCGCTTGCCCGGGCCGCGGCCTGGGGCCAGGCCCCGGAGTATGTGCAGCGGGCCAACGAGGAGATCTGCCTGCTGGTGCAGGTGGAGACCGTGGAGGCCCTGGCAAATCTCGGGCAGATACTGGCAGTGGAAGGTGTCGATGGCGTGTTTATCGGCCCCTCCGACCTGTCCGCTTCCATGGGTTACCTGGGCGATCCGGGTCATGCCGAGGTGGTCGACGCTGTCAGTGCGGGATTGAGGGCGATAGCGGCCGCAGGCAAGTTCGCGGGTGTGCTGTGCATCGACCCGGACCTGGCGGGA
>CAYTDW010000738.1:0-1991 GCA_964436585.1 uncultured Halioglobus sp.
CGCTCATCCCGGCGTCGAAACGCAGCCTGGCCTGGTCGCGAACATACTCAAGGTACTGGCGCACACCGGCAACACCCTGCTTGTCTGTAATAGGGCCGTGGCCGGGGACGATATGGTCGACATCCATCGCTTCGATCAGCCGACAGGCCTTGATCCAGTTGGCAACCGGGCCCTGCCACATGATCGGCGTACCCTCGATGAACAGGATGTCCCCGGTGAAGACGGCGCGGTCCCGGGGTGAATGCACCAGCACGTCGCCCCGGGTATGGGCCGGGCCCACCTCGATCAGGTGCACCGGCTTGTCGCCAACCCGCAGGTCCAGTCGACCGTCGAAGGTGCAGTTGGGAGGAGTGTGGGTGATGCCGGAGAACTTGAACTGGCCGAAGCAGTGGAGAAAGTACTCGCCCACCTGCCCCATACCTGCCGCCATCTCCATGATCGCCGCCATGGCCTCCGGCGGCAGCTCATTCATCTCCGCCGCCGAGGCGGATGAGGCGATAATCCGGGCTCCCGCCACCAGTTCATTGCCGTGGCAGTGATCGCCGTTGGCATGGGTATTGACCAGGGTGTCGATTTTACCGGCCCGGGGCTCCGCCCGGCGCATGGCACGCAGCATGTCCCCGGTCAGCGCCAGGTCGTACAGGGTGTCGACCAACAGGGATTCCTCCCCGTCGACGATCAGGCCCGCATTGCTCCAGCCCCAGCTGCCATTGGGCGCCAACCAGGCGTAGACGCCGTCGCTGAGTTCGTGCAGCCCTGGCCCGGAGGTAGTTTTCATCGGTTTCTCCCTGTGTTCTGCCCGCAGACAATAGTACGCATCTTTGCTCCTGAATACAGGTGCAAGGTTTTCTACCGGGCCCGCAATCTGGTTTAATGCCAGGTCCTGTCGCACTGGAAGCAACGCATGAATGCCTTTCGCTCAACCCTGGTTTTTGCCTGGCTTGTGCTGTCGCTGATACCCTGCGGAATCGCCCTGCTCATTGCATCCCTGTTCCTCGACGATAAAAAAGTCTGGTGGTGGTTTGCGGTGCCCTGGCTCAGGGGTGTAGTGGAAGCCGCCCGGCTTATCGGCGGCGTGAAGTACCGCCTGCATGGCGAGGACAACCTGCCCGGCGCCAGCGATATGCGGCGGGTGATCCTTTGCCCCAAGCACCAGTCCACCTGGGAGACATTTTTCTTCCCCAGCATGACATCGCATCCCCTGGCCTATGTGTTCAAGAAGGAACTGCTGCGGATACCCTTTTTTGGCTGGAGCATCGGTGCGCTCAATATGATCCACATTGACCGCAGCAAGGGCAAGGAAGCCTGGGGCAGGGTGGCCGAGCAGGGCAGGGTGTTGATGGACCAGGGCAAGTGGATGATCATGTTTCCCGAGGGCACCCGCACGGAGCGGGGCACCCGGGGCAGCTACAAGGCAGGGGCGACGCGCCTCGCCGTCGCCACTGGCGCCTACGTGATCCCAATCGCGGTAACGTCGGCGCGCTGCTGGCCGCGGCGCTCATTTTCTTTCATCCCGGGCGTTATCGATGTCTCGATCGGCCAGCCGGTGAGTGCCGAGGGGCGGGAGCCGGGTGAACTCATGGATGAGATAGAGCGCTGGATCGAGGCGGAGATGCACCGCCTGGACCCGGACGCGTACCAACACAGCAGCACCAAAGCCACCGCAGATCCACACTGAACAGGGAGCATTCGCGCTATGCCAATACAGACTCGCCTCATCGAATACCAGCATGACAATCTTACCCTCGAGGGTTTCCTGGCCTGGGATGACAGCCTCGGCGGACCCAGGCCCGCGGTTGCGATCAGCCACGCCTGGGCGGGGCGCACGGAATTTGAGGAGGCCAAGGCCATCGCGCTGGCCGAGCAGGGCTACGTCGGTTTCGCTATCGATCTGTACGGCAAGGGCGTGCGCGGCAATTCCACGGAGGAAAACAGCGCACTGATGACCCCGTTGCTGCAGGATCGCCCGCGGCTGCAGCTGATGGCCGCGT
>CAYTDW010000739.1:0-1989 GCA_964436585.1 uncultured Halioglobus sp.
GACCACCTTCCATCCCCCCGGCGGACCGGGCATCCGGGTGGACTCCCACCTCTACGACGGCTACACCGTGCCGCCGTTTTACGATTCCCTGATCGGCAAGATCATCAGCTTCGGCGAGAACCGCGAAGTCGCCCTCGCCAGGATGCGCGGCGCACTGGACGAGCTGGTGGTGGAGGGCATCCGCACCAACGCCGCCCTGCACCGGGACCTGGTGCGTGACCGCGCCTTCCGCAGCGGGGGCGTGAGTATTCACTACCTGGAAAGCAAGCTGCTGCAGGAAGAGTGATCACGCTCCGCAGCGCCCGCAGGATGATGGCCGCCAACTTCCAGCTGCCCCGGTCCGGGCAACTCGGGCCGACCCGCCAATGACCTGGCTGCAACTGCGCCTGGACACCGATCCGGCCCGGGTTGAGCAGCTGGAGCAGCTGATGCTGGCCACCGGCGCCGTGGCGGTGACGCTGGAGGACAATGCGGATCAGCCGGTGCTGGAGCCCGGGGTTGGGGAGACGCCGCTGTGGGGCCACACCCGGCTGACCGGGCTGTACCCGGCTGACACCCCCATGGCGGGCGTGCTGGCCGCGTTCCCTCCCCAGCTGCTGCAACAGGCCAACCAGCGGGTGGAAATCCTCGAGGACAAGGACTGGGAACGGGAGTGGATGCAGCACTACCGGCCCATGCCTTTCGGCCGGCGCCTGTGGGTCTGCCCCAGCTGGATGGAGCCGCCGGATCCGGGCGCCGTCAACCTGTTGCTGGACCCGGGCCTGGCCTTCGGTACCGGTACCCATCCCACCACCGCCCTGTGCCTGGCGGAACTGGACGGCATGGCGCTGGAGGGCTGCTGCGTCGTCGATTACGGCTGCGGCTCCGGCATCCTGGCGGTGGCCGCACTCAAGCTCGGCGCCCGCGCCGCACTGGGTGTGGACAACGACCCACAGGCACTGGTGGCCACCCGTGACAACGCCGGCCGCAACGGCATTACCCCTGCCGCCCTCGAGGTCGCGCTGCCCGGCGCCTATGACCGCAGGGCCTGGTCGCAACGCTCCGCGGTGGTGATCGCCAATATCCTGGCGGGCCCCCTGGCCCAATTGTCGGACACCCTGCTGGGGCTGCTGGCCCCCGGCGGCAGCCTGCTCCTGTCCGGCCTGCTGGATACCCAGGCCGAAGGCCTGTGCGCACATTACGCGGGGCGTATGGCGCTGCGGGTGGCGAGCGAAAAAGACGGCTGGGTGTGCCTGCGGGGAACCCTGCCGGAGTAAACCACCGGCGCGACCCTGGCGATTTTTTGTGCAGGGATTCTTCCCCGTGCCAGGCCATCCGAGTATCATACCGCCTCTTTTCGCTAGCCTGGCTTCACACCCTCTCCACATGCTGCAGATCGGACCGTACAAGCTACCCAATCGCGTGGCACTGGCCCCTATGGCCGGTGTGACCGACCTGCCCTTTCGCCGCCTGTGCGCGCGGCTGGGCGCAGGCCTGGTGGTGGCGGAGATGATCAGCAGCAACCCGCTGTTGCGCGACTCCCGCAAAACCCTGTTGCGCAGCCGCCACGATGACGAAATCCAGCCCCGCTCGGTGCAGATTGCCGGCAGTGACCCGGCGGCCATGGCGGCCGCGGCCGCCTTCAACGTGGCCGAGGGCGCCCAGATCATCGACATCAACATGGGCTGCCCGGCGAAGAAGGTTTGCCGGCGGGCGGCGGGTTCCGCGCTGCTGGCCAACGAACAGCTGGTGCGGGAGATACTGGACGCCGTGGTGCGGGCGGTGGCGGTTCCGGTCACCCTCAAAATTCGCACCGGCCCGACACCCGACCAGCGCAACGGCGTGTCCATCGCCAGGATCGCCGAGGATGCCGGCATCGCGGCCCTTGCCGTGCACGGCCGCACCCGGGCCTGCGCCTTCGGCGGGCAGGCGGAGTACGACACCATCGCCGCCATCGTCGCCGCCCTGGTCGCCGTCCTCGCCCTGGCCGGGTGCTCGAGCGACGGCGGC
>CAYTDW010000740.1:0-1987 GCA_964436585.1 uncultured Halioglobus sp.
CACCACGTTCTCCATGGCCGTGATATCGCCTTGTACCTTGCCATCGACCCTGATGGTCTTGGCGAGGATATCGGCAAACACCTGGCCGGATTCACCGACGCTGACTTCGTGGGCCTTGAGCGATATGGTGCCCTCGACCCGCCCCTGGATCAGCAGGTCTTCCTCGCCTGACACTTCACCTTTGATTCTTATGCTCGGTCCAATCATAGCGACACTCCTGGCAGCTCTGGCGGTAACGGGGGATGGGGGAGTCGGGGTGGCAGCGGGGGCGGGCGTTGTCGGCGCGCTGGCCGCGGGTTCCGGAACCCGGGGGGGCGCCGGTTTGTTCTTGTGACGGTCAAACATAGCCATAGCTCGCTGCCCTGTCGCGGATTCGGCGGATAAGCGTAGCAGCACACCCGGGCTTTCTCCAGCCCGGCGGGGGAAAGAAAGTACACTTGTCACAGTTTCGGGCTACATTATCGGCAACAGCGGCTGCGCCGGGCGCCATTTATTGCGGTGGATCAACCACCCCTGGCCCGGGCTGGTCGATAATGGCATTTGCGCCGCAGTAGCTGGCACTGCGCAGCAGGCTATTCGTCAGGCTACTCATCGGATAACGCACCACGCAAGGAGAATACATATGGCACAGGGCAAGCCCATCAGGGTGGGCATCATGGGTTTCGGCCGGACCGGCCGTCAGATTTACGAACTCGCCTCCCGCAGCAGCGATGTCGAGGTGGTGGCGGTGGCCGACATCGGCAAGCCCGAAATACTCCACTACCTGCTCGGATCCGAGGTGCAGGAGCCCCAGCGGCACCAGCTGCAGGGGAATTTCCTGGTCAACCCGGCGTTTCGCACGCGCCTGCTGCAGATCGATCGCCCCGCGGAAATGCCCTGGGACATTTTTGGCGTCGATATGGTCATCGACTCCACCGGCAAGTACCGGGAGACCAGCCATATGCGGGAGCACCTCGACAACGGCGCTCCCCGCGTGCTGTTGCGCACCCTGCCGGCGGACGGGATCGACCGCATCGTCATCCCCGGGATCAACGATGCCGAGGCCGCCGCCGCGGATCGCATGATCTCCGCCGGCTCGGCGACCACCACGGCGCTGTGCCTGCTGTTGCATGTGCTGGCGCGCAGCTTTGCCATCGAGTGCGGCAGCATGACGACCATTCACGCCTACACTTCCGACCAGGCACTACAGGATTACGCCGGCAGCGATATCCGCCGCAGCCGCTCCGCCGCGAAAAATATCATTCCCAACAGCCACGAGGCGGGCGCCTGGCTGGGGCGTATCCTGCCGGCCTTCGATGGCAAGTTCCTTACTTCCGCGCTCAATGTCCCCATTCACGAGGGCTGTCTGCTGGATGTCAACCTGGTGCTGCAGGACGCGGCCGTGGGTGTGGAGGACATCAACCAGGCGATGCGCGCCGCGAACCTGCCGGGAATTGTCGGGGTGGTGGAGGATCCCATCGTGTCTTCTGATGTGATCGGCAACCCCCTGTCACTGCTGTTCGACACCAAGGGCACGCTCAAGGCGGGCAAGAATACGATCAAGACCCTCAGCTGGTACGAGAATCTCGGCCATGCGGCCCGCCTGCTGGACGTGGTGCGAATTTACCGGCAACTGGATGCACGGAAGGAGGCAGCCTAATGAAAATCGGGATCAATGGTTTTGGCCGTATCGGCCGCTCGGTCTTCCGCATTCTGGAGAACGTCGAGGGTATCGACGTGGTTGCCATCAACGACCTGTTCGACTACGAGGCGCTGCGCTACCTGCTGGACTACGACACCGTGATGGGTCCATTCGGCAAGGCGCTCAAGCTGGAGGATGGGCACCTGGTGACCGCCAAGAGCAGGGTGAAGCTGGTGAGTGAGCGCAGCCCCGCGGACATTCCCTGGGCCGCGCTCGGGGTGGATGTGGTGGTGGAAGCCACCGGCGTGTTCCGCCGGCGCGAACAACTCGAGCAGCACCTGGCGGCGGGGGCGCGAGGTATCAAAG
>CAYTDW010000741.1:0-1985 GCA_964436585.1 uncultured Halioglobus sp.
GCACAAGGGCTTCACCACCCTGGATGAGCTAGCCTTCGGTTTTGTGGTGGTGGTTGCTTTTGAAGCGGTAGTCGGCGGCCTGCGCAATAACCTGTTCAGCCATACCAGCAACCGGGTGGATGTGGAGCTGGGGGCACGCCTGTTCGCGCACCTGGCCCAGCTGCCACTGGCCTACTTCGAGGCCCGCCAGGTGGGGCAGACGGTGGCCCGGGTGCGGGAGCTGGAGACCATCCGCAATTTTATCACCGGCACGGCCCTGACCCTGCTGATCGACCTGTCCTTCACCTGCGTCTTTTTCGCGGTGCTGTGGTACTACAGCCCGCTGCTCACCTGGGTGGTGCTGGGCTCGCTGCCGTTCTATATCGTCCTGTCCCTGGTCATCACGCCGATTCTCAGGCATCGCCTGGACCAGAAATTCCGCGCGGGCGCGGTCAACCAGGCCTTCCTCACGGAGACGGTGACCGGGATCCAGACCGTCAAGACCCAGGCCGTGGAGCCGCAGCTGCAGCGGCGCTGGGAGGACCAGCTGGCCAGTTATGTCAGCTCGTCCTTCCGCGCCCAGAACGTCAACAACATCGCCAACCAGCTGGCGGGTTTCGTCAGCAAGATCACCACCTTGCTGATCATCTGGTGGGGCGCCCACCTGGTGATTGCCGGCGCGCTTACTGTGGGGCAGTTGGTGGCATTCAATATGATCGCCGGCCGGGTCACGGCCCCCATCCTGAAGCTGGTGCAGTTGTGGCAGGACTTCCAGCAGGCGGGTATCTCCCTCGAGCGCCTCGGGGATATCCTCGATGCCCCGGCGGAGAGCACTGTCGACCTGACTCGCAGTACCCCGGGCCAGCTGCGCGGCGCGGTCAACCTCGAGCGCCTGCGCTTTCGCTACCGGCCGGACGGGCCGCTGGTGCTGGATGAACTCAACCTCGCAGTGCAGCCCGGGCAGGTGATCGGCCTGGTCGGCCGCTCGGGGTCTGGCAAGAGCACCCTGGCCAAGCTGCTGCAGCGCCTGTACGTGCCGGAAGCGGGCCGCGTGCTGCTCGACGGTACTGACCTCGCCATGGTCGATACCGCCTGGTTGCGCCGCAGTATCGGCGTGGTGCAGCAGGAGAGCTTCCTGTTCAATCGCTCGGTGCGCGACAACATCGCGCTGGCAAGCCCTGGCCTGCCGCTGGAGCGCATCGTGCAGTGCGCGCAAGCGGCCGGCGCCCACGAGTTTATCCTGCAGCTGGAGCAGGGCTATGACACCCTGATCGGGGAGCAGGGCAGCAACCTCTCTGGCGGCCAGCGCCAGCGCATCGCCATCGCCCGGGCGCTGGTCACCAACCCCCGCATCCTGGTGTTCGATGAAGCCACCAGCGCGCTGGACTATGAATCCGAGCGCCTGGTGCAGGACAACATGGGCGCTATCGCCAGGAACCGCACCGTGTTCATCATCGCCCATCGCCTCAGCACCGTGCGCCACTGCGACCGGATAGTGGTGCTCGATCGGGGCCGTATCGTCGAATCGGGTACCCACGAGGAGCTGCTGGCGGGGGACGGCTATTACGCCCGGCTGCATGGCTACCAGAACCACAGCCCGGTGATTCGCCAGCTGGCGCCCAGCGCCGCGGGCGTACACCCGGCCCCCGGACGAGGGCGAGGCTGATGGCGGCGGCGGATGACGGGCTGGATCGTGTGCGCCGCCAGTTCCAGCCGGCGGCGCTGGAGGTGCAGGACACCCCGCCCTCGCCCACGGGCCGATGGCTGCTGTGGTTGTTGCTGGCGCTGTTCGTCGCCGGCATCGGCTGGGCCTGCCTCGGGGAGGTGGACATCGTGGTTACCGCACCGGGGCGGGTCGTGCCCAGCGGCCAGGTCAAGGTGGTGCAGGCGCCGCAGGCGGGGTCCGTGGTGGCGATTCTTGCCGGCGAGGGCGAGCGGGTGGAGGCGGGCCAGCCCCTGCTGCGGCTGGATCCAACCTATGCCGAAGCGGAAGACCTGCGCATTCG
>CAYTDW010000742.1:0-1985 GCA_964436585.1 uncultured Halioglobus sp.
GTAGGCCCTTACCGCATCTGCCGTGTCGATGATGTCCTGCTGGCCCATCGCGAAGATCTCGATCCCGAGGGAATACTGGCCGTTGAACAGGGAGAAGCCGCTTTCGTCGACGAAAGCGTCTTCCACGGTGGCGATATCCCCCAGCAACAGGCGCGTGCCGTCAGGCCAGGTTTTGAGGACGATGTCCTCGAAATCCGCTTGCACGTATGCCTGGCCCAGGGTGCGCAGCATGATGTCGCCGTTGCGGGTCTGCACCGAGCCTGCGGGGATATCCAGGGAGGAGGCGGAGATGATCGTGGCGACATCGCCCAGGGTCAGGTGGTACTCCCGCAACAACTGCTGGGATATCTCGATGGAAATTTCGTAGTCGCGGGCGCCGACGATGGTTGCCGACGACACCTCGGGCAGGCTCAGCAACTCGCGGCGGATTTCAGTGGCCAGCGATTTCATGCCGCGCTCGTCGATATCACCGGACAGCTGCACGGTCAGCGCGGGAAACATGACCTCCGGCTGACGGATGACAGGCTTTTCCGCCTCCTCCGGAAACTCCTGTATCGCGTCGATGCGGTTCTGGATCTCGGTCAGCAATTTGGGCAGGTCGTAGCCATCGTTGGGCTCGATCCAGAGTCGCGCGAAGGACTCGTAGGCATCCGACTCGACCCGCTTGATGCCGTCGAGGTCGTTGATGGCCTCCTCGATCTTCAGCACGACACCCTGCTCTACCTCCTCCGGGGCGGCCCCGGGATAGGGGGCCGTAATGAAAATCGCCTCGATTTCCAGCGCCGGAAACATGGCGCGCTGAATGGTAAAGACCGAGCCCAGCCCCACCACCAGGATGATCAGCATCAGCAGGTTGGCCGCCACCGGGTTGTGGGCAAACCAGGCGATAACGCCATGGGGATGTTCGCCGCTCATTGGCCGCCCACCACGGCAGCCGGCTCGGGCGCGACCGCTGCGCGGCTCTCCTGCCCGGCGGCCTGCTCCCGGCCGGGCATGGTTGCCTCCACCTTGAGGCTGTCGCTGGGGGTGACTGACCTGATCTCCACCAGGGCGCCGGCGAAAGAGGCGTCGAGACCGGTGAGGGACACCTGCTCGCCGTTATCCAGGCCCGCGGTGATGTAGACCCAGTCGCCGCCGGTGCGCAGGCTGCTGACCTGCCGGTTGCGCAGGTGCATGCTCTCGTCCACGACCCAGACGAAGCTGCCCGCCCGCAGCACATAGCGCGGCAGCACGACCACATCGGTCAGCTCGCGGCCCTCGATGTCGGCATTGACGAAAGTGCCGATACGCAGGGGCAGCCGGCCGGGGTGGCGCAAGCCATAGGGGTCCTCGATCCTGGCGACGGTGTGGAGCACACGGGAGCGCTCGTCGAACACGCCCTCGGTCCGGTGCAGCCGGGCGGACCAGTGCTTGATCGCGCCGCCCACGTCGGTATACAGATCGATGGCGGCGCCGTTTTCGTAGCCCTCCAGCCCGGGCAATTCGAGGTAGTCCAGCTTGCTCTGCGGGATTGGCAGCCGCACCTCGGCGGCCTCCACCGAAAAGATGTCGGCCAGCGCCGCACCCGGGCCCACATACTGGCCGAGATCGGTATGTTTTTGCCGGATCAGCGCGTCGTAGGGGGCGCGGATAATGGTGCGTTCAAGATTGTCGCGGGCGGTATTCAGGTCCGCCTGGGCCGCCAGCAGCCGGGCGTTGGCTTCATCCAGTTGCGGCCGGCGCAGGTACAGATCCCGCGCCTCCTCGCTGCGCTGGCTGTTTTTCGGCAGCTTCTCCCATTCCCGCAGGGCCACCTGGCCCCGGCCCTTTTCCTGGACCAGCGCGCTTTCGGCGGCTTCCAGCGCCGCCTGGGCGTGCAGCAGGCTGGTCTGGTAATCCCTGGGGTCGATGCGCAGCAGTACCTCGTCCCTGGAGACGATGACGCCCACCTGGAAATTTTTCGCCACCTCGACGATCCTGCCCTTTACGTCCGCCAGGACGGCGGT
>CAYTDW010000743.1:0-1980 GCA_964436585.1 uncultured Halioglobus sp.
CCTACGGACACGATCATCTCTGCCGCGTCCTGCACCACCAACGCCATTGCACCGCCACTCAAGGCCATGGACGACGAGTTCGGTATCGTCACCGGCCATGTGGAGACGGTGCATGCCTATACCAACGACCAGAACCTGACCGACAATTACCACAAGGCATCCCGCCGCGGCCGCAGCGCTCCCCTCAACATGGTCATTACCGAAACCGGCGCCGCCAGCGCGGTAGGCAAGGTGTTGCCGCAGTTGCAGGGCAAACTGAGCGGCAACGCCATCCGGGTTCCCACGCCGAATGTATCGATGGCCATCCTCAATCTCACCCTGAGGCGGGAGGTCACCCGCGACCAGGTCAATGAGTTCATGCGCAACCAGGCGCTGCATTCGGCCCTGCGCAGGCAAATCGATTACTCCGGCTCCCCCGAGGTGGTGTCCACCGATTTCGTGGGGTCGCGTCACGCCTGCATTTTTGACGCCCAGGCCACTATCGCCAATGGCAACCAGGTCGTGATGTACCTCTGGTACGACAATGAGTTCGGCTACAGCTGCCAGGTGCACCGTGTGCTCGAACGCATGGCCGGGATCCGTTTCGCCGTTTACCCGAAGCTGGCCTGATACGGCGCCGGTAGCGCTGGTGCGAGGCTGCCGGGCTTTGTCGCGACAGTACCCGGTCGTCCCCTGGATATTGGTACAAAGTTGCTCCTGATCAAAAAACGTGGCGCCGACCGATAGTGTTTTAGTGGAGCCATCCGCTATAATGCCGGCGCCTGGTTTTCGTCCCCCCGGACCGATCGCGCAGCCACAGGTTAATCGCGTTCCGGACGGCTCCAGCCCACCCACTTCCGTTCAGTTTTTTAGGCCGATTCTATGATCAAGATCAAGCGGGGCATGGACATACCTATCCAGGGCGCGCCCCAGCAGGTAATAGAGGATGCGCCTGCACCGCGCGCCGTGGGCCTGGTGGGCTATGACTACGTAGGCTTGAAGCCGACCATGGAGGTGCGCGAAGGGGAGCGGGTCAAGCTGGGCCAGCTGCTGTTCACCGACAAGAAGACCGAGGGCGTGCGCTATACCGCCCCCGCCAGCGGCGTCGTCTCCGCCATAAACCGCGGTGCAAAGCGGGTTTTACAGTCAGTAGTCATCGATATCGAGGGCGATGATGCCCTGCAGTTTCCCGCCTTCAGTGTCGAGGCCGCCGCCGCGCTGGATGCCGCTGCGATTCGCTCCCAGCTGAATGAGGCCGGACTATGGACGGCGCTGCGCACCCGTCCCTACAGCAAGGCGCCGGCCCTGGGCAGCGCGCCTGCCGCAATTTTTGTCACCGCGCTCGACACCCATCCACTGGCGCCGGATCCCCGGGTGATTATCGCCGGGCAGCCCGAGGCATTCGCACTGGGGCAGGATCTGCTCGCCAGGCTTACTTCCGGCAAGCTGTATCTGTGTGTCGCGCCCGGGGCCGGTATTCCACAGGGCAGGGCGGCCAATGTCGAGGTGGCTGAATTCGCAGGTCCGCACCCGGCGGGCCTGGCCGGCACCCATATCCATTTCCTCGGCGGCGCCGGCGTCAACAGGGTCGTCTGGACCATTGGCTACCAGGACGTAATCGCCATCGGTCGCCTGTTCCTCGATGGCCGCCTTTATACCCAGCGGGTGATAGCCCTGGCCGGACCACAGGTAGAGCGACCGCGCCTGTTGCGCAGCCGCCTGGGCGCGGACCTGCAGGCCCTGTGCGCAGGGCAGATGAAGGACGGTGAAAACCGCATCATCAGCGGCTCGGTCCTGGGTGGGCGCGGCGTTTCAGGTGCCACCTCCTACCTGGGCCGTTTCCACAACCAGGTCTCGGTGTTGCTGGAGGGGCGTCACCGCGCATTTATGGGCTGGCTGTCGCCCGGCCTGCAAAAGCACTCCAACCTGGGTATCTATGTCACCAGCTTCTTTGGCACCCGGCCGCTGCCGATGACCACCACCACCAACGGCAGCGAGCGG
>CAYTDW010000744.1:0-1974 GCA_964436585.1 uncultured Halioglobus sp.
ACTTCCAGTACGGCGGACCGAGCGGGGGGTTCAGTCCGGCTGGCGCGCCCATTACTGACAGCTTCGGGGATCGGCTGAAGGAAACCCGCACTCCCACCGGCGGCGGCCGGTTCGCCTATTACCTGCCGGACACCCAAACCGAGGTCTTCGGGCATAACCTCACCATCAATTACGAAATCAATGACAACCTCACGCTGAAGTCGATCACCGGCTACCGCGACCTGGACGATGACGGCTCCCAGAACTTCAGCCAGTCCTTCGGAGGCGCCGGCAACTTCGAGGTCGCCACCCAGACCGAGGATGACCAGTTCTCCCAGGAACTGCAGCTGGTGGGGACCGCCGAGCGGGTGAGCTACGTCGCCGGCCTGTACTACTTCGACGAGAGCGGCGACCAGACCGAACAGCAGTACCTGGACCGGGCGACGGTTGACCAGTACGGGATTATCGCCCTCGACCTCACCAAGGTCCCCCCGACTCCCTGCAGCGACGGCTCGACCGCGGCCCCGATCTGTACTGATTTCACGGCATTCTTCCCGCTGTACCTGGGCGAGTACAAGGTGGAGACGGACATCGAATCCTGGGCCGGTTTCGGCCAGGCCACCTGGACGCCTGGTGTGCTGGACGACAAACTGGACCTGACCGCGGGCCTGCGCTACACCGATGACCAGCGCGACGCCACCCGCACCAATGACGGGCTGGCGTGGAACAGCTTCGGCCCCGGCGCTTCCGAGTCCAATGCAGACAAGGTCGACTACACGGCGGTGGCGGACTACAACTGGACCGACGCCGTATCCACCTACGCCAAGGTTGCCACGGGTTTTCGCTCGGGAGGCTCCAGCCGCAACGGCCTCGATTTCGACCAGGCCTTCGACCAGGAGACCGTGATCTCCTACGAACTGGGCTGGAAATCGCAGCTGATGGACAACCACCTGCGCCTCAATGGCGCGGCATTTTTCATGAATGTCGATGACATCATCCTCGACTACCTGCCGGACCCGGTAAACAACCCGCAGTTCGTGGAAGTGTTCAACTCCGGCGATGCCGATATCTCCGGCGTCGAAATTGACCTGGAGGCGTTGATAACGGATCGCTGGATGCTGAGTTTCAATTACGCCTATTTGGACTACCAGATCAACGACGCGATCTTCCCCGACGGCTCCGACAGGACCGACACCACCGAACTGGTGTGGGCGCCGGAGCATGCCTTCGGGTTCGCCTCGGACTACAACTACCCGATCAACGCCGGGGAGATTCGCTTTCACGTCGATTATTCCTGGCAGGGTGAGCGCTACGCCCTGGCCAATACGGAATTCGGCCAGGTGCAGGTGGGAAGTTACGGCCTGCTCAACGGGCGGCTGGCGCTTGCCGACGTGAAAATGGCTGGCAGCGACTGGCAGTTTGCCCTCTGGGGAAAGAACCTGGCGAACCGGGATGATGCCAACTACCTGATCGGCGCCACCGCGTACACCTACCTGCAACCGCGCACCTACGGCGTGGAGGCTATCCTGGAGTTCTGATCGCGTAAAACCCGGAAGGGCATGTCAGGTGACATGCCCTTTTTTTCTTGAAGCATCACTTGGATGGTTTGGGCGTCAGCGATGTGGCGCTTGTTCCATTGTCGGCCGGAGTCCGGGTATGTCCTGGCTCCATGGCCGCGGCCCTCCGGGCTACCCTCGGTCGGTCAGGAGCCTTACAGCGCTTCGCTGTCTCCTTCCACTCCCTCGGCGCTGGCCTTTGATATTCCGCCAGAACATACCCAGACCCCTGCCTTACTTCGCATTGCGATGCGAGGTCTTTAACTGGATCTGAGGGCGCGACCGGGGAGGTGTGCTTCGAAAAAATCACGTCGCGCTTAGTGCAGCAACCGAAAGTGGGGCCGTCGGCGAGGATTGTTTGAGTCCCGATTTTTTTGCGCAGCAAAAAAATGGTCGAGTTCGTGCGCCAGGCATGGCGCGTGGCGCCGTGACGGGCGCC
>CAYTDW010000745.1:0-1970 GCA_964436585.1 uncultured Halioglobus sp.
AGCTGAGCTTCGCGGTCCGCCCTGAATACAATAAATCGAGAACACGACCTATGGACCTGCCAAGCGCCGCCCTCGCCCTGCCCATGCTGGGTATGATGATCCTTACCCTGCTGGTTTGGCTGTGCATGTTTGTACAGCGGATTGGCTACGCCAGGTCCAACAAGCTCGACATCGAGCAGTTCAAGACTCCCGCTGACGTGCAGGTGCTGGTGCCCGCGGACGCTTCGGGAGCAGGCAATAACTTCAAGAACCTGTTCGAATTGCCGGTGATATTCTATGCGGTGTGTCTCTACCTCACCGTTACCGGGCAGGTGGACAGCCTCTACGTCAACTGCGCCTGGGCGTACCTGGTACTGCGCTGCATTCACAGCCTGATCCATTGCAGTTATAACCGGGTTGCGCACCGCTTCGGAGTTTACCTGCTGTCCTCGATAGCACTGTGGGTGATGGTGGTGAGAGCGTTCCTCGCGGCGCTGTAATGGCTCACGCCTTGCGGGTCACTTTCGGCTGTCTGCGCCTGGGGTAGCAGCTGCGGCATATCTCGCAGCTGCGACCATCGCAGCCGCGGGCAGTGCAGAACTGGCGACCGTAGAAAATAATCTGCAGATGCAGGCGGTTCCAGTGCTCGCGGGGGAAAAATCGCTTCAGGTCCTTCTCGGTCTGCGCTACGTTTTTGCCGCTTGAGAGGCCCCAGCGCTGGGCCAGGCGATGGATGTGGGTATCCACCGGGAACGCCGGCACCCCGAAAGCCTGCGCCATCACCACGCTGGCGGTTTTATGCCCTACGCCCGGCAGGCGCTCCAGCGCCGCCCAGTCCGCTGGTACCTCCCCGCCATGTTCCTCGACCAGGATCTGGCTCAGCCGTTTGATCGCAAGTGACTTCTGCGGAGACAGGCCACAGGGGCGGATGATTTCCCTGATCTGCTCCACATCGAGCGCCGCCATGGCCGCCGGCGTGTTCGCCAGGGCGAACAGGGCGGGCGTTACCTGGTTAACCCGCTCATCGGTGCACTGGGCACTGAGCAGTACCGCCACCAGCAGGGTGAAGGGGTCGTGGTGATCGAGCGGTATCGGGGTTTGCGGATACAGTTCCTGCAGGCGCCGCAGGATGTAGGCGGCGCGCTCGGCCTTGCGCATTGCCCTAGCCCCGCTCCAGGCAGCGCACGATACGGTCGGCCGCTTCCACGCACTGATCCGGCTCCGCCACCAGCGCCAGGCGGACGTGGTTGGCGCCAGGGTTGATGCCTTGAGCCTCCCGTGCCAGGAAGCTGCCAGGCAGTACGGTGACGTTTTCGCTGGCATACAGTCTCCGGGCGAATTCAGTGTCGCTGCCCTCCAGCCGGGGCCACAGGTAAAAACCCGCATCGGGCGCGGACACAGTCAGTTTGCCGTCGAACCGGGCCAGCACCGCGGCGAATTTTTCACGGTAAAGCTGGCGGTTGGCCCGCACATGGGCCTCGTCATTCCAGGCCGCGATGCTGCCGAGTTGATGGTGTACTGGCATGGCACAGCCGTGATAGGTGCGATACAGGGCAAACTGCTGCAGAATCCGTGCGTCACCGGCGACAAAGCCCGAGCGCAGCCCCGGCAGGTTGGAGCGTTTTGACAGGCTGTGGAATACCACACAGTTGCGAAAGTCGCTGTCGCCCATTGCGGCGCAGGCCTGCAGCAGGCCCGCGGGCGGGGCGTCCTCGTCAAAGTAAATCTCCGAGTAGCACTCGTCGCCGGCAATGATGAAGTCATATTCCCGGGCCAGGGCTATCAGCTGCTGCAATTGCGCCAGTGGCATCACCGCGCCGGTGGGGTTGCCAGGACTGCACAGGTAGAGCAGCTGGCACGCTCGCCACTGCTGCCCGCTGACACTGGCGAAGTCCGGCAGCAGGCCGGAATCCGCCGTGCAGTTGATGAAGCGCGGCGTGGCGCCGGCCAGCAGGGCCGCGCCCTCGTAGATCTGGTAGAACGGGTTCGGG
>CAYTDW010000746.1:0-1967 GCA_964436585.1 uncultured Halioglobus sp.
GATCATCGACTCCATCATCTGGGTCGCGGTGATAACAACCCGGTCCATTTTGCGCGCCCGGGCAATCAACTCTTTCTGGATGCCGATCAACTGCGCATCCCCAACTTCGACCCCGAGGTCACCCCGGGCCACCATCACCCCCGCACAGGCCGTTATGATGCTGTCCAGGGTATTGTCATCGGCAACCACTTCCGCCCGCTCTATTTTGGCGATGATGGCTGGATTCAGCTGGTGCTCGGCCAGCAGGTCCCGGGTCTGGAAGATGTCGGCTGCGCTGGAAACAAATGACACCGCGACGAAGTCCGGATTCACCTGCGCCAGGCTGCCGATATCGGTCAGGTCCTTGGCGGTCAACGCCGGCGCAGCCAGGCCTCCTCCCAGTCGATTGATGCCCTTGCGTGAGCCGAGCTTGCCGCCTACCAGGACCGTGCAATCCACCGCGCTGGTATCGACATCATCCACCCGCAGGCGTATACGGCCGTCGTCCAGCAGCAGGATGTCACCGCGGTAGACGCTGCTGCAAAGCTCCGGGTAATCCAGGCCAACCCCTCTCACATCGCCTTCACCCTCACCGATGGCGAGATCGAGGCGGAAGCGATCGCCATTGCTGAGCTCGACCGAGTCCTGGCGGAAACTGCTGATGCGGATTTTCGGTCCCTGCAGGTCGGCGAGTATGCCTACGTAGCGATCGGCAATGGCGGCCTGCTTGCGGATCCGCTGCGCCACCAGGGCGTGCTGCTGTGCGGTGCCGTGGCTGAAGTTGAGACGGAACACGTTCACGCCCGCGCCGATGAGCCTGGCGATCATATCCGCCGATTCACTTGCCGGGCCGATGGTGGCCACGATCTTGGTTCGTCTGTGTGCTTTCGGTATCACTTTGTCTGCCATGTGTCAGCGGGCTACATGATAACCCTATTGCGGAGTACTTCCAGTGCCGGACCCGGGGTAGAGGGCCGCCTTGCCATGGCGAATTTCCAGCGCTTGCCGTACTGCCCGCGGCAGGCCGCGCACCACCAGGGCGAAAGAGTTGTCTATCATGCGCTCGATCTCGCCCCGGGGTATGCTGCCATCGAGAATCACAGTATTCCAGTGCTGTTTGTTCATATGCCAGCCCGGTCTTACCGCGGGGAATATCTGCCGCAGGATGAGCGCCTCGCGGGGTTCGCATTTCAGGTTCATGCTCGCCGTACCGCTGCGCTCCCCAAGGGTTGCGAACATTTTCCTGCCAATTTTCATCACCGCTACTTCCGGGCCGAAAGGGAAGTCCTCATACGCCTCCGGTTTGGCGAGCAGGTAGCGCCTGGCCTGGAGTAATTGCATCGCCACTATGCGGCCTGCGCGCGCAGGTAGTGACACACGATGTCCGGGAAGTCGGTGAACACGCCGTCGACCCCCACCTGCCTGAAAAAGATATCGAGCAGTTCGCTGAAACTGGAAATTCCCGCCGGCAATTCGTCGCGGCGGAAGGTATAGGGATGCACCAGCAGGTCGAGGGTGTGGGCCCTGGTGGCCAGGTCGCTGAGCGCAATTGCGCCGGCGGCGTCCCTGCCCAGGTAAATCTGGTTGATCCAGGGGCCTATACCGTCGGCGTAAGTCGCAACCTCCGCCAGACCCTCGGTGCTTCTCAGGTAGTTATAGTCCGAGTCCGTACCCATGCCCCAGCTGTTCTCGCCCAACAATTGAATGAGCGGTAGCGGCGTCCTGAGTTCGTGGCGCAGCCGCTGCAACGTCGGGCCGTCGAAGCACTGCAGGAAAACCTGCCGGGGGCGGTCTGCATAGCCTTTTTCCGCGAGCACATCGAGGACGATAGCGGCTATGTCCAACCCTGCCTGCAGGTGCAGCCTGGGACCCTTGAGCTCGACATACAGGCCCGTGCTGCGGCCCCGACTCCGATCCAGGCCGGCGATCAGGTCAATTTCCTCCGCCAGGGTGGGAATGCCGAATAGCCCCGGTTCGAGGGGAAACCG
>CAYTDW010000747.1:0-1963 GCA_964436585.1 uncultured Halioglobus sp.
CCTCCAGGCGTAACCCCCCTGCGGCCGGCACAGCGGTCCTCTGCCGAGCGTGGAAATTATCGGCAGGCAGGCGGGCGCCGCACAGAACTTGGCCAACCAGATTTATGTACATTTGAGTTCGCCGCCGGGACCGGCGCCAGGGCCTGGTCTGGCCGGGCCGGGCCGGTCCTGGCCGGGTAATTCGATACTGACCGAATATGTCCAGCAAACTGGTGGCTTGGGTCCTATGCCCCAAGCCTGGCGGGCGTGCCATACTCGCAGGCCAAAACCAACCAAGCTCAAGGGACGACATGACCGGATCCGCGGCATACGCTATAGATCACCTCAGGCACGAGATCCTGGTGGGCGGCATCTCCAACACCATTTTCAATGGCCTGATCGCCTGGCTGCTGCTCAGGAGCGGCCCTGCGCTGCAATGGTCCGGCAAACACAGTTTCGCGGTGGACGTGATAGCCACCGGCCTGCTGCTGCCATTGATCGTCGCCCTGATCGTCATCCCCCTGCAGCGCGCAAAGCTGGCCAAAGGCAAGCTGCAGGCCATTGACCTGGGGCCGTCTTCATTTATCCAGTCAATCGCCAACCGCATGCCGGCCAGCACCTGGAAGAGCGCCCTGCTGTTCGGCCTGTTCGGTATGTGTGTGATTGCCCCGGTGACCCTGGTGGGATTTCAGCTGGCAGGCGTGGAACAAATTGCGCCGCTCAGCTACGCCATTTTCAAGGGCGTCTGGGCGGGGCTGGTCGCCGCGGTGCTGGTGGTACCCATGGTGCTGATCGCACTGCGGGGACCCGGCCCGGCATCCGCTTCAGTCAAATAACGAGGAATGCTTCAATGGGACTGCTGCAACACAAAACAGGTATCGTCACCGGCGCGGGCCAGGGTATAGGCCGGGCGATCGCCCTGTCCTATGCGCGGGAAGGCGCGCAGGTCGTGGTCGCGGATTTCAATGAAGAGATGGGCAGGGAAACCGTCCGCCTCATCGAGGCCTCCGGCGGCAAGGCGGTTTTCAGCCTGGGCGACGTGAGCAAGGAAGACTCGGTCAGGGCCATGGTGGACTTCGCCGTGGCAACCTACGGCGGACTGGATATCGCCTGCAACAGCGCGGCGCTGAGCCGTGGCGCCGGACCCATCCACGAATATGAACGCAGCGTGTTCGACCAGACCATCGAGATGTGCCTCACCAACACCTGGCTGTGCATGAAATACGAGATTGCCGCCATGCTCAAAGGCGGCGGCGGCGCAATCGTCAATATATCCTCGAACTCATCGCTGCGCGGCCAGGCCTACAATACCGCCTACGCCGCCGCCAAGGGGGGCGTCAATATACTCACCATGAGTTCCGCCGCGGAATACGGCGCCCAGGGTATTCGCATCAATGCGGTCTCGCCCGGCGTGATCCGCACCCCGGGGGTGGAGAAATATTTTGCGGAACAGCCGAAGCTGGCGGAAGGGCTGAAGAAAGCCGCCGTCATGAACCGCCTCGGCGAGCCCGAGGAAATCGCCGAAGCGGTAAGCTTCCTCTCCAGTGACCGGGCCTCCTTCATCACCGGGCAGATCCTGTCGGTCGATGGCGGCGGTGCGGTGCGCTAGCCTACCAGCGCTGGATGATCGCCTCTGCAAACTGCTCGATCCGCGCGAGTTTCTGCGCCCTATCCAGCGCGGGATCATAGGGATTCCAGGGCGTGACGCAGATATCGGTCACGCCCAGCTGTGCCAGTCGCCGAAAATCGTCGAGCTTGCGCGCGCGCACATCCATGGCATGTATTTCAAAGTCGGGGCGCGTATCGGTACCGAACTCGCGCCGCAATTCATTCAATTTGCCGATCATCTGCCGCAGGGAATCGTAGTCGCTGTTGGCGGATATCCAGCCGTCCCCGCTGCGGGCCGCGCGACGCAGGGCGGGTACGGCATGACCGCCAACCAGGATCGGCAGGGCCGCGGTGGGCACCGGGGAGAGCTTCATCC
>CAYTDW010000748.1:0-1957 GCA_964436585.1 uncultured Halioglobus sp.
GGGGCTGCGGCAGGGGCTGGGCGAATACCTGCGCAGGTATGGCCGGGGCAATGCCACCTGGCCCGAACTCATCGCCATACTCGACGTCCACACCGATATCGACCTGGCCGGCTGGAGTGAGGTGTGGGTGAGTACCGCGGGCAGGCCGGAATTCCGGCTGGAGCCGGCGGTGGACGGCGCCGGGCAAACCCTGCTGCAGCGGGACCCGGCCGGCCTGGGCCGCACCTGGCCCCAGCGCTTCGACCTGCTCGAGTTGTACCCGCGCGGCCAGGCCGGCACAACCCTGGCGGTGGATACGGCCCGGACGGCGCTGCCGCCCCCTGGCGGGGAGCAAGCCGCGGTAACGCTTTTCAATGCTGACGGTCGCGGCTACGGCCTGTTTCCCGCGGCGCTCGAGCTGCTTGAGGCCTGGGACCGGTTGCAGCCGGTGCAGCGCGGGGCCGCGCTGGTCGCCACCTGGGAAAACCTGCTGGCTGGCGCCATCGACGATGTCCCCGGCTATCTCGACCTGCTGCTGGGTATCACGCAGCGGGAACAGGACCCCCTGTTGCTGGAGCTGGCCCTGGGGCAGCTGCAGTACCTCTACCAGAGCCTGCTGGGCGATGCGCAGCGCAGCGCGCTGGCGGCGACCACCGAGGCCCGCTTGTGGGAGATCCTGCTGGCACAGCCCGGTAGCAGCCGTACCAAACTGGTGTTCGGCTACTATGCGGCGCTAGTCGCCTCCAGCGACCGGCTGCAGCAGTTGTACGCCATCTGGGCCGGCACCCTCGAGCTGGACAAGCTGGTGCTGGAAGAGGACGACCTCATCGAGCTGGCGCAGGTGCTGGCGATCCGGCTGCCCGGGCAGTCTGCGGAAATTGTCGCCCGGCAGCTGGCCAACACCGCCAACCCGGACAGCCGCCGCAGGCTGGCATTCATCGCCCCGTCCCTGTCTGCGGACGAGGCGGTGCGGGACGCTTTTTTTGAGTCCCTGCGGGATGGCAAGAACCGGCAGACCGAAAGCTGGGTGAGCGCCGCCCTGGCCAACCTGCATCATCCGTCCCGCCGCGCGCAGTCGGAAAAGTACCTGCTGCCGAGCCTGGAGTTACTGCAGGAGATCCAGGTAAGCGGTGATATTTTCTTTCCGAGCGACTGGTTGCAGGCCAGTCTCGGCAACCACAATTCGGCCACGGCGGCGCAGACCGTGCGCCATTTCCTCGCGCAGCGACCGGACTATAACCCGCAGTTGCGCATGAAAATACTGCAGGCCGCGGACGGGCTGTTCCGGGCGGCCGCCATCAGCGCAAGGAAAGTGGAATAGGAATCGCGTACACTTGCCCGCTTGCGGATTGAGCTACACTGTAACCCTACCGATAATTCTGACAATGAGGTGACCTGATGAACTATTTTGTAACCGGCGGTACCGGATTTATAGGCCGATTTGTGGTGGAGCGGCTGCTGAAGCGCCCCAAATCAAAGGTCTACATCCTGGTGCGCAAGGAATCGAAGCAGAAGTTCGAACAGCTGCGTGACTCCCTGGGCGCCGATCCCGCCCGGCTGCTGCCCATGTGGGGCGATATCACCACCCCGGGCCTGGTGGCGAAGGCGAGCCTGGCCAGACTCAAGGGCAAGATCGATCACGTCTACCACCTGGCGGCAGTCTACGACCTCAACATGTCCGACGAACAGGGTGACCGGGTCAATAACGAGGGTACCCGCAACGTGGTGGAGTTCGCCAACGCCCTGGGCGGCAAGGTGTCGCTGCAGCACATGAGCTCCATCGCCATCGCCGGCGGCCACTTCAAGGGTGTGTTCAAGGAGAGCATGTTCGACGAGGGCCAGGACACGTCACACCCGTATTATCGCACCAAGTTCCAGTCGGAGCGCATCGTGCGGGAGGAGTGCAAGGTGCCCTGGCGCGTGTACCGCCCCGGCGCCGTGGTGGGATCCAGCGTTACCGGTGAAATGGACAAGATCG
>CAYTDW010000749.1:0-1956 GCA_964436585.1 uncultured Halioglobus sp.
GGTGGTTGGACCAGGGGAAGGGGTAGGGATTGAACGGGTAGGTGCTGCCCCACACCGAGGTGCAACCGGTGGCGTTGAGCATGCCCATGGCGGCGCGGCCGCGGCCGCTGGTGCCCTCGATATAGCGCCAGCGCAGGTCCTTGAGCTGCCCCAGCAGGCCGCTCACCCGCTGCAGCCAGGCGGGGTCGATGGGCTTGCTGCCCTGCGTCTCCTCCATCTGCCTGGCGAGATCGGACAGGGTCAGGTCGTGATCGCCGTTGCGGCTGAGAATTTGTGCCAGCGCCGCGGTGTCGCCAACATTGACCTCCTGCACCAGCTGCAGCTGGATGTGGCGCTCGAGCCGGCCGATCAGGTCCTCGAGCTTCGCGATCCGCGCCTTCACCCGGGGCTGCATCAGCGCCTCCACGGTGGCGACAAACAGGTGGATGACGGTCTTTTCCGAGCAGCCCAGGCAGGCGCCGTCACCGCTGGCGAGGCCCGAATAAGCCTCCTTGTCCAGCAGGATGGTCTGCAGCGCGCCGATGCCCTGCTCCAGGTCGTCCACCCGGATGTACTGCTGCGGCGTGGTGGGCAGGTCCAGCCAGAAATTCCACTGCTGCCGCAGTTGCTGCACGGTCTCGTCGGTCTGCCGCACCGGGATCAGCGCCGCGTCGTCGCAGACCGCCACACACTCCATGCAGCCCTTGCAGGTGTAGGGGTTGACCGTGATGCTCAGCAGGCCGCCGCTGCCCGGGGCTTTTTTCTCGGGCAGGGTGTAGTAGGGCCGGCTGAGGGCGAACTGGAAGCCGTCCAGCGCCTCGTTGAACCAGGCAAATTCAGCCCTGAGTTCGGCGCGCTCGGCCTCGGCCAGGGCCGGATCATTGACGGTGGTGGCGATGGCCTGCTGCAACAGTTCCCCCACCGGCTCGGATTCGGCCGCCTGCCCCAGCAGGCCGCGCAGGCTGCGCTCCAGCTGGCGCACGGCCCGCGCCAGGTGCTGCGGCTTATGGCCCTGCTTGCGCACGCGCCCCAGCACCGTGTCGAGCACCTGGCCCAGCTCGTTCACCAGCCCCGGAATCGCAGTGTCCGGGCACACGGTGTAGCAGTTGCCGCAGGCGGTGCAGTTCTCGGCAATCCACCCGGGGTGTTCGAAGCGGATGCCGGTCATGTCGCGAAACAGCGCCGAGGAGGCCGGCATCACGCCCAGGCCGATGAAGGGGTCGGCCAGGTTGTCGTTGCCCATGCCCCGGGCGTAGAAATTTCCGGTCTGCTCCCAGAAGCGGTGGATGTCCGCACTGGGCGCGCCGCTCTGGGGCAGGCGCTTCACCATCACCGGGAGTTTCGGTTCGGCGCGGGCGTCGACCAGCCGCGCCGCCTGGATCCCCACCTGCTTGTCGGTCACCTCGCGGACCTCGTCGTAGCCGCGCCTGACCACCCGCACGTTGTCCTCCACCACCCGGGCGCCCTTGGCGCCGAACTTGTGTTCCAGCTGGTCGCGTATCGCCTGCAGCAGCTTGTCCTCGGTGAGGCCGGCCTGGCCCGCCAGCGGCGAGGCGGCAAAGAACGCACCCTGGAAGGCGATACCCTGCATGCGCAACTGCAGCTCCGTGTCGGTGGCCTCCTCCCGGGCAATCCTGAACGCGTCCAGGTAGTAAAGGCGTATCTGCTGGTCGACGATGAGCTGCTGGTAGTGCTCGGGAATATCGGCCCATACCTGTTCCGGAGTGCCACGCTCGCTCTGGATGATCAACACACCGCCCTGCTTGAGGCCAGCCACCGCGTTGGTGTGGTGGAACACATTGGGGTCGGGCGAGAGCACCACGTCGACGTAGAAGTATTCGCAGTTGATACGGATGGGTTCCGGCGCCGCTGACAGGTAGTAGGTGGTGGGCTGGCCCTTCTTCTCCGAGCCGTACTTGGGGTTGGCCTTGATGTCCCAGCCGAGCAGCTCGAACAGGGTCATCGCCAGGTTCTTGC
>CAYTDW010000750.1:0-1954 GCA_964436585.1 uncultured Halioglobus sp.
GCTTGTCATCCAGGGCAATGACGATCTGGTCTATTTCGGTCTGGCGGGTGTATTCAACCAGCGACTGGCGCAGGTTGATGATGCGCTCGCCTTCGACCTTTGTCTCTTCCCCGCCGACCCGGACAAAGCCCACCAGGGTAAAGCCCTGGCGGTCTGCGCGGCGGCGCATGCAGCGGTTAATGGTGCTGGCCGCCTGGCCGGCGCCGTAGACAAGCACCCGGCTCTTGAACTGCTCGGTGCGGGTGAGCGCGGTAAAGGCGGAGCGGCTGATGAGGTTGGCTGTAAAGGCCGCGGCGGCGGTATAGAAATAGATGCCCCGCCACAGGTGCAGTTCGGGCAGTACATAGAAGATGGCCGCCATCACCACGGCCGCTGCCACGAAGCCACCGACGGTGCGCATCAGAATGCCGGAAGCGCCCTCGCGCATGCGCGGCTCGTACAGACCCATCGCGGCGAGGCACAACACGTTGACGGCGGCGAACAGGGCGGCGCGAGCGGGGATCTCACCCAGGTAATTCTGGAAGCTGCCCGGCTCGGACAGGAAGTACAGGTAAGTGCCGGCGTAGAAAGACAACACGAACAGGATCGCGTCGACCATGACCAGCCAGTAGAACGATGAGTGCAGGTGGTGATTGAAAACCCTGACCGTCGCCATGACAAAATCCCTCTCTTTCGGGGCTAACTAACCCTTGCCCCATCCTGGGGGTCGCAATAATAAACCCCGGATGAACAACTTCCAAGCCTGTGGTTTCAGATAAACCAACTCGGGCGACCACCGTCACTCACACCCCTAACATCAAATTCGGCCGCCCTTCACCCAGCTTTAAAAGTAGCACGCAGTTTCCCGCTGCGCCGAAAATCTTCCCCGGGATGTGAGGCAGGTCGCAAACACTGGCAGACTTCAATGACGGGCGTATTAAGAGTTTGTTTCGGGCGTCGGCCCAAGTGACCGGGAGTCGCCGGCTGGCGCGTCACGTGAGATTGTGCAGTGACGGGTAAAATCAATAAGTTAAGAAATCTAGCTGATGTTATTTCTGGAACAAGCAGCGGGGTCGGGCGAAAACGCGCGCGAATGTGTGCCTTTCTTTTCCGTCAGTATTTGCGGCGTAGGGTGCAAACCGGTTCAGAGTAATACTTCCAGAGGATGCGGGTGGCCGAGAAAACCCAACGGACTGGCGGAGTAACCGTAGGCGCCGGACTGGAATACCACCACCAGGTCACCCACATCCGCTGGCGCCAGCTCCATCTTGTCGGCCAGGATATCCAGCGGTGTGCACAGCGGCCCCACCGCACTGACCGTCTCCAGCTCAGGTGCCGAGACCCGGTTACCGATGCAGACCGGGTAGTTTTTGCGAATCACCTGGCCGAAGTTGCCGGAGGCCGCCAGGTGGTGGTGCAGGCCGCCGTTGGTGATGAGAAAGGTCTCGCCGCGGGAGACTTTTTTATCCACGACCTCGCACACATAGATACCGGCCTCCGCCACCAGGTAGCGGCCCAGTTCCATCACGATCTCGGCGTCCGGCAGACGAATTCTCGCCTCGGCCAGCAGGGGTTCGAGGTTGGCGGCAATCGCCGTCAGCTCGATGCGCTGCTCCCCGGGGAAGTAGGGGATGCCCAGCCCGCCGCCGATATTCAGCCAGCGCACGGGGCTGGGCGCGGCCTCCGCCAGCCGGAACGCCAGCTGGAAGGTCTTGGTCTGGGCCTCAATGATGGCCTCCGGCCGCAGGTTCTGGGAGCCGCTGAAGATGTGAAAGCCCATGAACTCCAGGGGCAGGTTGCCCAGCTGGGCCAGCATGGCGGGCACCCGCTCCGCGTCCACCCCGAAAGGTTTGGGGCCGCCCCCCATCTTCATGCCGGAGGTCTTCAGCTCGAAGTCCGGGTTGACCCGGATCGCCACCCGGGGGCGGCTGCCGGTGGTTCTGGCCAGCCCGGCGATTCGCGCCATTTCGCCCTC
>CAYTDW010000751.1:0-1952 GCA_964436585.1 uncultured Halioglobus sp.
GCTTCCCTGCGGGCTTCAGCCACCAGCCGCTCGTATTCAGATTCCCCTCGCTCGACTCCCCTGCGGTGCAGTTCCGCGACGACGGCCTCGATCGCCGTGGCACTGTCATTATGCTTTTCAGCCATACAGGAACCTCACTTGGTCAGCGGGCGATGGGGAAGTAGCCGACACCGCGGCCGTCGCTCAATTTAGGCCTTCTCCGTGAAAATCTCAATTGAACCGGCATGTCGGCCCCGGAGGCTGTACTGGCGATGCGCGTTTACTTGATCGCCGTCAAACTTCGCGGGCTTCCGCGCGCCTGGAAGCCCGCGTTGGTTACAGTGGTTCGGGTGAGTTATCAGTCCGGTTACAGGTGCGAGTGTGGCCAATATTTTTTCGGGTAATGTCAGCTTGCATCGATATCTTGCTCTGTTAAAATGCGGCAAAGCGTTCTCCGATCATTCACTACGAGGTTGCCCATGCGATCATTATTCGTGTTGGCTTTGGGCTTGCTCGCCAGTGCCTGTGCAATAGCCGATGATGCGGCTTTAATCCGCCATCTGGCTCCCGATATCAACCCTGCCGCCGTAGCGCAGGCCGTCTCCGCGATGAAATGTGCGCAAAAAAACGGCGTTGGTCAAAGCGCCAGCCGCCTGGCAATTATCGATTACACCATTCCCTCGCGTGAGCAGCGCCTGTGGGTGGTCGATCTCAAGAAGCGTAAGTTATTGTTCGAAGAATATGTCGCCCATGGCAAGGGTTCGGGCGATGATATTCCCAACGCTTTTTCCAATCGTAACGGCAGTCACCAGACCAGTCTGGGTTTATTCCTGACCCATACCACCTATGAGGGCGGCAATGGTTACTCATTGAAGCTGCATGGATTGAGCAAGGGGTTTAACGAATCAGCGATGGAGCGCTTGATCGTTATGCACGGGGCGCCCTATGTCAACCCGGCTGCCGCACAGAAACAGGGCCGTTTGGGTCGCTCCTTTGGTTGTCCCGCGGTGCGCACCGAGGTGGCCCAACCTATGATCGACACCCTGAAGCTTGGCCAGTTTATCTACGCCTACGGGCCGGGCACAGCGAAGCTTTCCGCGTGCAAAACCGAATACCTGTCCCTGGCTAAGGTGTCAGTAGCGCAGGAAACGACGAAGGGCTAAGCGACCACCGAGCGATTCACGAGGTGTCACCCCGCACCGTAACCCAGGTCGATCACATGCGGGACCGTTAAAAATCGAGTTTCTTTTTGCCGCGGGCGCCCGGTGGCAGTGCCAAGCCGACGCGCTTCCTGCTGTACTGGCCGTTGGGCTCCAGGTTGTTCATTATCACCGCGGCAGCCCGCGGCTCCGCAATGGCTTGCTTTTTCCACGGCGATCCCTAGAATACAAAAAAAGCAATCGTGACTGTTTGTAATGGAGTGGCGTCCCGCACGGGGCCCGCTGCCTCTTCGCACAATTTCCCCCGTCGAGGACACCGGTCACCCAGGCCTGGCAGGCACACAGATAACAAACAACATGCCCGGGAATGCGCAATTGGAACAGAGGCGCCACAACCAACATTTCATCCTCGCCGCCAGGCCCGTGGGCAGTATCAGGCCCGGCGATTTCGCGCTGGTGGAAGCCCCGATGCCCGTGCCGGGCGATGGCGAGGTACTGATTCAGACCCGTTATCTCGCGGTTGAGCCTGCCATGAAAGGCTGGATGGAGGCGCGGGTGGATTACGTGGCGCCGCTGCAACTGGGCGATGTCATGCGCGGTAATGGCCTCGGCTGCGTAGTGGAGTCGAGTCATCCGCAATTCCCCGCAGGTACCCTCGTCATGGGCCCTTTTGGCTGGCGTCGATACCTGGTCAGCGACGGGCGCAGGGTGCCGCTCAGCGTTTTACCCGCTGGTGTAGCGCCGACGGCGGCCATGAATGTGCTGGGGATTACGGGAATCACCGCCTACTTCGGCATGCTGGATATCGGCAGG
>CAYTDW010000752.1:0-1948 GCA_964436585.1 uncultured Halioglobus sp.
CCCCGACCTCGCGCTCCTCCACGACGACCCGGGGTTCGAGAGGCTGTACCCGGCCCAGCGGCTGGAATCGCACAGCCACAGGTCCCCCACCGCCAGCAGTTCACCCTCCAGGTAAAGCAGCGGCACCCGCTCCCGCCACCAGGGCGGGACGCCGCGCTCCTGCAACAGTTTCTTCAGGCTCGCGCCGCCGCGCCGCCCCCTGGGCCGACAGCGCTCCCCGCCGCGGCGCCAGGCGAGTTCGAGTCGCTCCCCGGGCGCCAGCCGCAGGCCCGCCGCCGGCGCCGGCGCCAGCCACAGCCGCCCCCCTGCCAGGGGCAGCTCCCGCACCTCGCCCGGCGCCAGCAGCAGGGGCTCCGCCGCGGCTACAGGATCGGGTTCAGGTTCAGGCAAAAGGTATACCCCGTCGCGGTAGCGCTGCAGGCAATAGGCGCTGCATTGCAGGCGCGGCCTGGCCCGCTCCGACACCACCGCCAGTTGGCGCTGGAACTCGGCCAGCGCGGCCTGGTCCGGCAGCGGCAGCCCTGCAGCCTGCAACCAGTGGCGCAGGGCGAGGGCGGCCTCCGCCGGGCCGGGACCGAGGGCGGCAAGCGGCAGACCGGGATCCCCCATCGCACTGTAGATGGTGCCCGGCGACGGCACCGCCTGGGCCAACAGCCCGGCGGCGCTGGCGATGTGCTCGCTGGCCCGCGCCACTGTCCGCCGATAGCCCGGCCAGCGACCCGCCACCAGCGGCAGCACCTGGCTGCGCAGGAAGTTGCGATCCAGGGCGGTATCGCTGTTGCTGGGGTCCTCCACCCAGCTGAGCCCGTGAGTACGGGCATAGGCTTCCAGTGCGGAGCGGGGCTGGTGCAGCAGCGGCCGCAGCAGGCGGCCGGCCCCGAGGGAACGTGCCGCCGGCATGGCCGCCAGCCCCTGCACCCCGGCACCCCGCAACAGGCGCAGGAAGAAGGTCTCCACCTGGTCATCCGCGTGGTGCCCCAGGAACAGGACATCACCGGCCTGCAGCTGGGCCTCGAACAGGCCGTAGCGGGTCTCCCGCGCTGCGGCCTCCAGCCCGTAAGCGCCCGGGCTCACCTCGCCGTCGAGGCAAACGATGGGCAGCTGCAGGAGTCGGCACACCCACTCGCAGTGAACCTGCCACTCCCCGGCCTGCGCCTGCAGATGGTGGTTGACATGGATGGCGCTCAGGGGAGGCGCCCCGGGGTGGTGGTGGCGCCAGCGCTGTAACAGGTGCAGCAGCACGGTTGAATCGACGCCACCGCTGAAGCCCACATACCAGTGGCGGGCATCGAGCAGGGGCGCCAGCTGGCTGTCGAGAACAGGGTAATCGAGCGGGATGTCAGCCATGGTCCGCGGGGCGCCCGACAGCCTGTTGCCGGGCAGACCCTAGTTGCCGTAGGACATCAGGCGCTGGTAGCGCTTCGCCAGCAGATCCTCAATGGGCAACTGGCCGAGGCTGTCAAGCTGGTCGACCAGGTGCGCCCTGATTCGCTGCGCCATCGCCTGGGGGTCGCGGTGGGCGCCCCCCAGGGGTTCCGCAATGGTGGCGTCGACGATGCCCAGTTCCTGCAGCACCGAGGATGTCACACCCATGGCGGCGGCGGCCTCCGGCGCATGCTCGGTACTCTTCCAGATGATATTGGCGCAGCCCTCCGGCGAGATCACGGAATAGGTCGAGTACTGCAGCATCACCAGGTGATCACCCACACCGATGCCCAACGCGCCGCCGGAACTGCCTTCGCCGATAACCACGCAGATGATAGGGGTGGCCAGGCGCGACATCACGGCCAGGTTGCGGGCGATGGACTCGCTGATGCCGCGCTCCTCCGAGTCGATCCCGGGGTAGGCCCCGGGGGTGTCGATCAGGGTTATCACCGGCAACCTGAAGCGCTCGGCCGTCTCCATCAGCCGCAGGGCCTTGCGGTAGCCTTCGGGCTTGGCCATGCCG
>CAYTDW010000753.1:0-1942 GCA_964436585.1 uncultured Halioglobus sp.
CCCGCAGATTCGGGCGCCATAAATAGTATATGGGCACCCAACTACACACACTATAAAAGGCATTCAACAGATCCCGAATCTCTCCAGCGCTAAGTGGACACACTTCCCTGACCACTCTGCGGAACTGGCGTCTTCATACTCTTGAAATAGCGGGTTACTGATAAGTGGCAGGTACTTGCCTGTGAGGCAACGCCTGATTACCTCACGACTTGCACCGCGCTTACCGATCAAGGCGCTGATCATGACACTTGTATCAATAACGACCTTTTCTGGCATCCGCTAATGCTAGCATATACGACATCATTGAAAAGCGTAAGTTCCCGAAGGATGTTCTGTCCTGGTTCGGAGTTCGGTTCCGGAAAGCCCTTACGCTTCTTCAACTTACTGACACCCACCCCCAAGTCGCACCGAATCGAGTCCCACCCAATCGTGATCAATGCTTTTGCAGCCACTCCAGGCAACCTTGGGTTTCGGCCCAACAGTCCCGCATGTCTTCACGGTAGATCCAGGCCTGGTCTTTGCCGCCGATCTGGACACGCTCGCGGCTGATTCTGGGTTTGGCCACGCGCGATTTGACCAGGTAGTCCTTCACCAATGGCATATGCTCGACGGCACTATCAAGCCGCTGGGCAGCACCCTCGATATCACCCAGTCGGTATAGTGCCAGTACATGCCCATAGCGCGTCTCAGCCAGCATGTCATGTGGATAATTGCGGCAGATCGCCGCCGCCTGCCGATTCCTGCCGTGGCGAAGATGGTCGTTGACGAGCAGGGCGCGATAGCCGTGGTTATCGGAGGGGTTGAGCCGGAGATAGCGTTCCATCAGCCGCTTCGCTTCGGCTGCCTCTCCAAACATTTGCTCACAGAGCGCGATCTGATGCGCCAACAGCCTCAGCGCAGGCCGGTTTTGGGAGATAATCCAGGGCAGTGTTTTTGCGGCGGGCAGAGCGGCCTGGTCGACGATAAGCCCGGCCCGTTGCAGGGCGGGGTAACAATCATGTATCGGTCCGTAGGGTGTTTCGCCCAGCGGATGGGTATAAATCAGGGCGATGACATCGTCCAGCACTTCGAGGCTGTTGATCGCCTGCGGGTGGCGCTCCAGGAAATATAACCAGTCATCGTCAAGGGGATCATCCCAAATGTCCCTGGGATTCATGGGCTCGAAACTCACCGAGAAGGGCTTATCCGCTGGTCGTACCTCGCGCCACTGTTCCTCCAGCCTGGCTATGGGGTCGGGCGGCTCCAGGACAGCAGCATTCTCCATCGGATCGTCGAAATCCTCTTCTTCATCTCCGGGTGCGCAGGAGGGCTCCTCATCGTCCGTCTCCAAGTCCACGAACATGTCGATGGTATCAGGATCTCTGTCGGCTGCCGTCGTGCCTGGCTTGGCCATAGCCTCAAACCGATAGCGGGGCAGCGGTTGCTCGCCTCGTAGCCAGACCAGCAAGCGCTCGAGGCGATCACCACCCTCCTCTCTGGCGAGCCGCACGTGCTGCTGCAAGGCTTGTGACGGATCTGTTCGGGCCAGGTCCAGAGTTGCCACCAGTTCCGGGAACTCGTGCCGGTGACGCCGCATCCGCGCGTACCAGAAGGTGGCTCTTTGCCTGGCCTGGTCGATTTGCCGCCCCGAAACCAGCAGCACGAGTTCGAGCAGCGCGTGGGTTGGGTTGTCCGGATCGGCGCGCATGGCCTCCGCCAGGGCATGGTGCGCCGCCTCGAAATTGCCCTTATCCTGTTGCCAGGTGGCGGTTCGCTGCCACGCCGCGCCGCGAATGACCTTATCGTGGTGATGACACATACGTTGCAGGAAATCGCGCTTTTTGCGGTCGGTTTTGTAGTGCCGGTTGTAGGCGTCGCACAGGAGATCGATTAGCTCCTCGTGCCGGTGGCTGATGCGATTAGCCTCCCCCTCGAACAGCGCTTCCAGCATTTTTATGCCCTG
>CAYTDW010000754.1:0-1940 GCA_964436585.1 uncultured Halioglobus sp.
TTCAGGTGCTGGTCCTCGCAAGGGGGTGGAGGTTCAAGTCCTCTTCTGGGCACCATATCGTTAAAGGCCGGGCTTATCAGCCCGGCTTTTTTGTGTCGGGGTCCACCAGCCCGCCCGTTTTAGCCTCGTTGATGATCCGCCGGCGCAGAAAAATGCGTAAACACTGGAATCATTTCCGGATGCCGCGGTCACACCCTCCATGAAAAGACGATCGCTGCTACTGACCCTTGCGTCCCTGCCGTTCGCGGCGGGCTCCACCACCCTGTTCGGCGCAACGCGCACCGGTGCCGATGTCGAGGCGATGCGCGACCGCTGGCGCGATTTCCTGGCCACCGGGTTCGAGCCACCCGCTGCGGCCGACACACTGCAACTGGACGAGAGCCAGTGGCGCTCGCGCCTGAGCGCAGAACAGTTCCAGGTGCTGCGCGAAGAGGGTACCGAGAGACCATTCACCAGCGCGCTGAATGACGAAAAGCGCGCTGGTATCTTCGCCTGCGCCGGCTGCGAGCTGCCCCTGTTCAGCTCCGAAATGAAATATGACAGCGGTACCGGCTGGCCGAGCTTCTTCACCACCATACCCGGCGCGGTGCAAACCAAACGCGATTTCGCACTCATCTGGCCCCGCACCGAGTACCACTGCGCCCGCTGTGGCGGCCACCAGGGCCATGTGTTCGAAGACGGCCCGGCTCCCACCGGCGAGCGCTGGTGCAATAACGGCGTGGCACTGACATTCCTCGCCGCAGGCTGACCCGGGGCCGCCCGCGGCCCGCCCTCTCTCTTGCCTCCCTCTTGCCAATACCCACATCCCACCAAAGCGGCTAAACTTCGGTTTCCGCTTTTCCAGGATGCAGGACACCCATGAACCTGAACCAGACCATCACCCCCTCCCCCGAAGTGATTTCCCAGGAGGTGTCCGGCGAGACGGTGCTGCTGGACCTGCAGAGCGAGAACTACTTCGGCCTCGACGAGGTGGGTACCCGGATCTGGCAACTGATCAAGGAAACCAATGACCTGCAGGCCATCTTCAAGACCCTGCTGGCGGAGTACGACGTATCGGAGGAGCGCCTGCGGCAGGACCTCGACACGCTGCTGGGTGAGATCTCGGGGCTGGGCCTGATCCGGCTGGAACAGCGGGCGTGAGCCGCCAGCGCCATTACCGCGCCTGCCACCTGTGCGAGGCCATTTGCGGGCTGGTGATCGAGACCGAGGGCGAACAGGTCATTTCCATAAAAGGGGACAAGCACGACCCGTTGAGCCGCGGCCACATCTGCCCCAAGGCGGTGGCGCTGAAGGATATTCACGAGGACCCGGACCGCCTGCGCCGGCCGCTGAAAAGAGTGCCGGAGCCGGGCGGAAACAGCCGCTGGGAGGAGATCAGCTGGGAGGAGGCGCTGGATACCACCGCCCGCCGGCTGGTGGAGATCTGCCAGCGCGACGGCGTCAATGCCATCGGCATTTACCTGGGCAACCCCACGGTACACAACTACGGCATGATGACCCACCAGGGCAACCTGTTCCGCCACCTGCGCACCAATAACCGCTTCTCCGCCACCAGCGTGGACCAGCTGCCCCACCACCTGGCCTCCCTGTGGCTGTTCGGGCACAAGTCCCTGTTCCCGATTCCCGATATTGATCGCACTGACTACTTCCTGATGCTGGGCGCCAACCCCGTCGCCTCCAACGGCAGCATCTGGACCGTGCCGGACGTGAAGAACCGGATCAAGGCCCTGCAGGCCCGGGGCGGCAAGCTGGTGCTGATCGACCCGCGCCGCACGGAAACCGCGGAAGTGGCCAGCGAACACCACTTCATTACGCCGGGGACCGACGCCCTGTTCCTGCTGGGCGTGCTCAACACGCTGTTCGCGGAGGACCTGGCCCGGCCGCGGCAGCTGGCGGCCTTCATTACCGGGCTGGAGGAAGTGGCGCGCGATGTCGCGCTG
>CAYTDW010000755.1:0-1936 GCA_964436585.1 uncultured Halioglobus sp.
AACCGATTGCCTCCAGCGACGCCCGACGCCACCTGCAACTGCGCAGCCCGGTCACGCTGGAGCCTACCGGCGAACTGGTGTGCGCCAATGCCGATGATGTCGCCGCCGCCATCGCCAAGGCGCGGGCGGCGCAGCCGGCCTGGGCCGCCACGCCGATGAAGGCTCGCGCCGCCATTGTCGAGCGCGCCCTGCAAATCGTGCTCGAAACCCAGGACGAGATCATCGATACCGTGGTGGCCGAGACCGGCAAGGCCCGCACCGATGCCATGAGCATGGAGATTTTCTCGGTTGCGGACTCCCTGTGTTATTACGCCAAAAACGCGGAGAAATTCCTCGGGCCCCGCAAGCGGCGGGTTCACGGCCTGCTGGGCCTGATGAAGCAGCTGCGGATACTGTACAAGCCGCTGGGGGTCATAGGCCTCATCACCCCCTGGAATGGCCCTTTCGTCCTGGTCATGAACCAGGCGGCACAGGCCCTGCTGGCAGGCAATACGGTGGTGGCCAAAGGCTCCGAAGTCACGCCGTTTTCAGCGCGCCTGGCAGAAACCATCTTTACCCGGGCGGGCCTGCCTGATGGCGTACTCCAGGTATTACTGGGCGATGGCGAGACCGGCGCCGCGATCGTGCGCGGTGGTGTGGACAAGGTTTCCTTCACCGGCAGCGTGGCCACCGGACGCAAGGTGGCGGAGGCCTGCGCCAGCCAGCTGATCCCCTGCACCCTCGAGTTGGGCGGCAATGACGCCATGATCGTCTGTGCCGATGCGGACCTTGACCGGGCCGCCGACGGCGCCTGGCTGGGATCCTGCATGAACACCGGCCACTACTGCTGCGGCACCGAGCGGATTTACGTGGTGGCCGCGGTGTACGACGAATTCCTGCGCCTGGTCATGGAGAAGGGCAAGGGCCTGCGCCAGGGCCAGCAGTATGGCTGGGAGGAAGACGTGGGAGCGGTGTTCTGGGATCGGCAGATGGCTATCATTGAAGCCCACGTGGAGGACGCCAGGGCCAAGGGCGCCAACATCCTGATGGGAGGCCGGCGCAACCCCGACCTGCCCGGACTCTATTACGAACCCACGGTCATCACCGGGGTCGACAACAGCATGGATATCATGATCCACGAGACCTTCGGCCCCATCCTGTGCATCCAGAAGGTGGCCAGCGAACAGGAGGCCATCACCCTGGCCAATGATTCGGAATTCGGCCTCAATGGCAACGTCTGGACCAGGGACAAGGCCAAGGGCTATCGCCTGGCGGCGGCTATCGATACCGGCAGCTGCAGCGTCAACGATATGGCGGTGAGTTACGGTATTCCCGCGGCCCCCTTCGGTGGGCGCAAAAAATCCGGGCTGGGGCAGGTGAACGGCAAGAAAGGCATGCGGGGCTACTGCCACGAGATGCCCATTGTCATCGACCGCTTCGGCGGCAAGATGCAGAACGCCTATCCCTACAGTGCGAAAAGCGCCGAGGGAATGAAGAAGCTCATGGACTTCCTCTGGGTCAAAACATCGATCGGCCGCTGGATGAGCTAGAGCAGCACCAGGTTTTAGAGCAGCACCAGGTTATCGCGGTGGATCAGCTCCTCATCCCGCAGGTAGCCCAGCACGCTCTCGATATCCCCTGACGGCCGACCCATGATGCGCCGGGCCTCGTCGGCGCTGTAGTTGACCAGCCCCCGGGCGACCTCCCTGCCGCTGCCATCGACGCAGGATACCATCTCCCCCAGGGTGAAATTGCCCCGCACGGCCCGCACCCCGACCGCGAGCAGGCTGCGGCCGGATTCGCGCAGGACCCGCACCGCACCCTCATCCAGCTCCAGGCTGCCCTGCACCTGCACCATCCCCGCCAGCCATTGCTTGCGGGCATTTTCCGGCAGTTTCCCGGTGCGGAACCAGGTACCTATGGCGTCACCGGTGGTGACCCTGGCGATGATATTCTC
>CAYTDW010000756.1:0-1933 GCA_964436585.1 uncultured Halioglobus sp.
AGCACCTTCACCAGGCGCCCGCCGCTGACCCGGGTCTGGCTCGCGTCGATGATGCTGGAGCGCGGATCGTGGTTGAAATCACATGAGGCCAGCGGCTCTTCAGTATAGCCCAGCACCCCGTCGAACCCGGTTTGAGCTGCGTCATATAAAGCGCGGTTAATCGCCGCCACATCGGTTTCGCTGCGGGTGTAGACGGTGAGGTCCAGGGCCGAGACGTTGAGGGTGGGCACCCGCAGGGCCTGGGCGGTAAAGCGTCCGGCCATTGCCGGCAGCACTCGCTCCACGCCCCGGGCCAGAGCGGTGTCCACGGGGATAATGGACTGGGACGCGGCCCGGGTCTTGCGCAGGTCGGTGTGGTGGTAGGCATCCAGCACCGGCTGGTCGTTCATCGCCGAGTGGATGGTGGTGATGGTGCCGCTCTCAATGCCCACCGCCGCGTGCAGGGCCTGGATTACCGGCACGATGGCGTTGGTGGTGCAGGCGGCAGCGGATACGATGCGGTGCCCCGCCTGCAGCTGGCGGTGGTTGACGCCATAGATCACCGTGGCGTCAACGTCCGCCTCGGCGGGCTGGGAAAACAGCACCTTGCCCGCCCCCTGCCGCAGGTGCAGCCCGGCGGTGGCGCGGTCGGAAAACGCGCCGGTGCACTCCAGCACCATGTCTATGCCGAGCTCGCCCCAGGGCAGGTCTTCGATCCGGGGGCGCCGCAGCAGGGTGATGGGCTTGCCGTTGACCCAGAGGTGGTTCTCATCGCCCTCCAGGCTGCCATTGAAGCGCCCATGGGTGGTGTCATAGCGGGTCAGGTGCAGCACGGTGCGGGCATCGGCCAGCTCGTTCACCGCCACCACCTGCAGTTCGGATCCCAGGCTGCCCTCGCACAGCGCCCTCAGTACGCTGCGGCCGATCCTGCCATAGCCGTTTATCGCCAGTCGCAACACGCGCGTCTCCCTGCGGGTAAGCTTTCGCGGAACCTTTCGTGTAACAAAAGGGGGGTCCCTACAGGACCTCCTCGACAGTGCCGACCACGTTGTCCACGGTGAAGCCGAAGTGCTGCATCAGCTCGCCGGCGGGGGCCGACTCGCCAAAGCTGGTCATGCCCACCACCCGGCCATCCAGCCCCACGTACTTGTACCAGTAGTCGGCGTGCAGGGCCTCCACCGCCACCCGGGCGAGGACATCGCTGGGCAGCACGGCCTCGCGGTAGGCCGCATCCTGCTGCTCGAACACCTCGGCGCAGGGCATCGAAACCACCCGCACCCGCCTGCCGGCAGCCCCCAGGCGCTCTGCGGCCGCCATGGCAAGCCCCAGCTCTGAACCGGTGGCGATCAGGATGGCGTCGGGTGTGCCGCCGCAGTCACGCAGCACGTAGGCGCCGCGGGCGATGGCGGCGAGCTGGGCGGCGTCGCGCTGCTGGTGCGGCAGGTTCTGGCGCGAAAACACCAGGGAGCTGGGGCCGTCGCGGCGCTCGATCGCGGCTTTCCACGCCACCGCCGACTCCACCGCGTCGCAGGGTCGCCAGGTGTGCATATTCGGCGTGCTGCGCAGGGTCGTCAGTTGCTCCACCGGCTGGTGGGTGGGGCCGTCCTCCCCCAGGCCTATGGAGTCGTGGGTGAATACGAAGATGGATTGCTGCCGCATCAATGCCGCCAGGCGCACCGCGTTGCGGGCGTACTCCATGAAGATGAGGAAGGTGGCGCCGTAGTTGATAAAGCCCCCGTGCAGGGCAATGCCGTTCATGATGGCGGCCTTGCCGAACTCACGCACGCCGTAGTAGATATAGTTGCCGGCGGCGGCGTCCCTGCTGATCCCCTTCGAGCCGCTCCAGAGGGTGAGGTTGGAGCCGGCCAGGTCCGCGGAACCGCCCAGCAGCTCCGGCAACAGCGGGCCGTAGGCGTTGAGGCAATTCTCGGAGGCCTTGCGCGAGGCGATGGTC
>CAYTDW010000757.1:0-1932 GCA_964436585.1 uncultured Halioglobus sp.
GGGAGCGCCGGTCTATGCCGAGCTTTTCCAGGATGCTGCCGACCTCGCCGTGGCGTTGTTTCGCCGGGACACCGGCCAGCATCAGCGGCAACTCGATGTTCTCCCGCGCGGTCAGCCGGGGGATGAGGTGATAGGACTGGAACACGAAGCCGATCTGTTCGCGCCGCAGGCGGGCCCGCTCATCCTCCCCCAACGCCATGGTGTCCACGCCGTTGAGCAGGTAGCTGCCGTTATCGGGCCGATCCAGCAGGCCGAGCATATTGAGCAGGGTGGACTTGCCCGAGCCGGAGGGCCCCATCACCGAGAGGTAATCACCCTGTTCGATGCGCAGGTTGATATTGTCCAGCGCATGGACCGCGCTGTCGCCGAGATAGAAGGTCTTGTTGACGCCGCTGATCTCAATCATCCCCGGCTACCACGGCGACCCCCGCTGCGAGGCCGGGCACATCCAGTGACAGCACGACCTCATCCCCCTCCTCCAGGCCCGCGCTTACCTCGGTGAAGTTCCAGTTGCGAATGCCCGCGGTGAATGCGACCAGCTCCAGCTTGCCGCTGGCGCGGTCGTAGCGGTACACCTGGTCATCCTCCATGACCGCCTCGGTGGGCAGGCGCAGCACCTGGTCGCGGGTCTCCAGGATGATATCGATGTCGGCGCTGTACCCCACCAGCAACCTGGCGCGCACGCCCGGGTCGTCGAAAATCACGTCGATCTCAACGGTGCGCGCCTGCTTCTCCAGGTCCAGCACGTAGGGGGCGATACGGTCCAGCCGCCCGCTGAAGCTCTCCCCCCGGAATGCGTCGAGACTCACGCGGGCGGGCAGGCCGACCGTGAGTGCGCCCGCGTCCACCTCGTCGATCGGTGCGGTCACATACAGGCAGCTGTAGTCGATCAGGTCCACTGCGGGCGGGGTGGGCACACCGGGGGGGGAGGGGGTGACGTATTCGCCCACCTCGCCGTTGATTTCGGCCACGACCCCGGCAAAGGGCGCGCGCAGGTAAGTTTCCTCGAGCATGACCCGGTTCATCTGCAGGTTTGCCTGCGCCACTTCCTCCTCGTCCCGCGCCGCCTGGCAACCGAAGCGGCCACCCTCCGCCCGGGTGCGCGCCAGTTCGGTGGCCTCCTGCGAGGCCAGACCCTTGCCCGCCAGCTGCTCCAGGCGTTTCGCCTCGCGCTCGGCATTGGCGGCCTCGACACACAGCTTCTGCGCGCCGTGGCGAGCCACCAGCAACTGCGCTTCGGCCTGGGCGGTCATGGCCCTGCGGTCCTTGTTCCACAGGGACAGCAATACCTGGCCGGCTTCGACCTTGTCGCCCTCGTCCACGTGCAGTTCGTCGACCCGGCCGCCAATCGGCATGGAGAGCTTGGAGCGGCGGCAGGCGTCCACCGTCCCGGCACGGGTGTTCGAGACCGTTCGTTCAACCATGCCGCGGGAGACCTTGTGCAGCGCAACCACCGGCGCCGGCTCGCGGCCCGCATACCAGATGCCGGCTACCGCCAGGGCGATGAGCAGAAGAAGGGCGATGAGCTTTTTCACGCCGGTTAAACTCCCTGGCTGTCACACAAGCGCTTATTATGTTGCCTGTTACAGTCATTTTCGACGACTTATGTCACGAGGAGCGCAGGAATATGAGACAGGAGCCGGCCGGCGCTGTAACGCAATCGCGGGCAAAGGCCTGGAGCCGCACCAATTTGCTGATCCTGGTGGCCGCCGGGCTCTGGTTCCTGTCCTGGGGCTATACCGAGATGGCGGGCGCCGACATGTGGTGGCACCTGGCGGCGGGCCGCGAACTGGTGCAGACCGGCACCCTGTGGATGGTGGATGACTGGTCTTTCACCGCCCACGGCAGGGACTGGCTCAATCACGAGTGGCTGGCGGACCTGCTCTACTACGGCTGGGTGAGCGCCTGGGGCGTGCAGACCCTGGTGTACTG
>CAYTDW010000758.1:0-1924 GCA_964436585.1 uncultured Halioglobus sp.
ATCGGCGGCGGCCTGATCGGCTGCGAATTCACCAATGACCTGATCAATGGCGGTTTCGAGGTGGAGGCGGTGGACCCGCTCGGCTATTGCCTGCCCACACTGCTGCCCGAGGCCGCGGGCAGGGCGGTGCAGGCTGCACTCGAAGCGAAGGGGGCGAAATTCCATTTCGGGCCGCTGGTCACCGCCGTGAACAAGGCCGACAGCGGTGTGCTGGTCAGCCTCAACAACGGCGCCACTATCGCCGCCGATATTGTTGTCTCCGCCGTGGGCGTGCGCCCCCGCACCGGCCTTGCCAGGGCGTCGGGTATCGCCACCAGCCGCGGTATCGTGACCAACCGCCTGCTGGAGACCAGCGCACCCAATGTCTACGCCATGGGCGACTGCGCCGAGGTGAACGGCCATGTGCTGGTGTACGTGGCGCCACTGATGGCGGCGGCACGCGCCCTGGCCAGGACCCTGGCGGGCGAGCCCACCGAAGTCAGCTATCCCGCCATGCCGGTAACCATCAAGACGCCCGCCTGCCCGGTGGTGGTAGCGCCACCGGCGGTGGGTGCGCAGGGCGCCTGGTCTATAACGGCCGAGGGCAACAACGTGAAAGCCGAGTTTCGCGATCCCGCCGGCAAGCTGCTGGGCTTTGCCCTCACCGGCGAGGCAACCAGGGACAAGATGGCCCTGCAGAAGGAACTACCGGCCATCATGGCCTGATGGGGTCCGGGACGGGCGAACCCGCGGCTGCGGTTGAAGCACATATCCGCAGCTGGCTGGCCGATTGCGTGGTCGGCCTGAACCTCTGCCCTTTTGCTCGCCCTCTGCTGGGCGCGGCGAGATTGCGTATCGCCATCTGTAGCGAAACGCAGCCACAGGCCCTGCGGCAGGCCTTTTTGCAGGAGCTCGATCTGCTGCAGCGCAGCGCGGAGGAGGAGGTCGCCACCACGCTGCTGGCGTTTCCCGCCGCCCTTGGCGATTTTCACGACTACCTGGGCTTTCTCGAGGAAGCTCAGTCCCTGCTGGAGGAGGCGGGGCTGCAGGGCGTGGTGCAGCTGGCGAGCTTCCACCCCCGCTACCTGTTTGCCGGGGAGCCGGCAGACGGGCCCAGCCACTACAGCAACCGCGCGCCCTATCCGCTGGTTCACCTGCTGCGAGAGCACATGTTGAGCCGGGTGCTGGCGGATACCGCCGATGCCGACGAGATTCCCGACCGCAATATCGCCACCCTCGAGGCGATTGGCGTGGCGGCGCTGGAACAGCGCTGGCGCGATCTTTTCAGTTAGACGTTGCCGAAGGCCTGTTTTGAACCGGTCCAGCGCTGTACCAGTGCGCCGACAAGCTCGGGATAGCGCTGGCGGATCAGCGTCGCGATGGCTTGCACCTCGTCCAGCAGGTGACTGTGGGCCGGCAGCTGGGCGATGCGAAACTCCATCAGGCCGGTCTGGCGGGTGCCCAGCACCTCCCCCGGCCCCCGCAGTTCCAGGTCCTTCTCGGCGATGTAAAACCCGTCGCTGCTGTCGCGAAGGGCGAGCAGCCGCTCCCTGCCCGAGGCCGACAGGGGCGCCTGGTACAGCATCACACAATGACTGGCCGCGCTGCCTCGACCCACCCTGCCCCGCAACTGGTGGAGCTGCGCCAGGCCCAGGCGCTCCGGATTCTCGATGATCATCAGGCTGGCATTGGCCACATCGACACCCACCTCGATTACGGTGGTGGCCACCAGCAGGGCCAGCTCGCCGCCCTTGAACGCGGCCATGACCGACTCTTTTTCCGCCGGTTTCATCCGGCCGTGAACCAGGCCGATGGCGAGTTGGGGCAGGGCGAGGCGCAGTTCCGCCGCGGTCGCCTCCGCCGCCTGGGCCTGCAGCGCGTCACTTTCCTCGATCAGGGTGCACACCCAGTATGCCTGCCGGCCCTGGCCGCAGGCCGCCGCCAC
>CAYTDW010000759.1:0-1922 GCA_964436585.1 uncultured Halioglobus sp.
GCCGGCAGCCGAGTAAATATACCGAACCTTCGTCCTATCTGGCATCAATCCGCCGATAGCTGTCCATCCGCAGTTCACTGATCTCCCCGGCTGCCAGCGCTCCGAGGATCGCGCAGCCGGGCTCGTGTACGTGCTGGCAGTCGCGGAACTTGCAGTGGCCGAGCAGCGGGCGGAATTCGCGGAAGCCGTGTTCGACCTGGTCCCGGCTCATATGCCAGAGGCCGAACTCGCGGATGCCGGGGGAGTCGATCAGGCTGCCCCCCGAGGGCAGGTGGAACAACTGCGCGGTGGTGGTGGTGTGGGTGCCCTTGCTGGTGGTCTCCGACAGGCCGCCCACACGCAGCTCGGCCTCCGGTAACAGCGCATTGACGAGGGACGACTTGCCCACCCCCGACTGGCCCACGAACACGCTGGTGCGCTCGCGCAGCGCCGCGTGCAGCTCCTCCATGCCGCCCTGCTTGCTGGAGGTGTGGAGGATGCGGTAGCCCAGGGTGGGGTAGATCGCCAGCAGTTCGTCCAGCTTGCGCCGCAGCGCCGGGTCGTGGGAGAGCAGGTCGATCTTGTTGAGCAGGATCACCGGTTCGATGTTCACCGTCTCCGCCGCCACCAGGTAGCGGTCGATGAGCATGGCGTGGGGTTCCGGCAGCGGGGCGATGACCACGACGATCTGGTCGATATTGGCGGCCACGGGCTTGAGCTTGCCGTAGGGGTCGGGCCGCGACAGCACACTACTGCGCTCGCCCTGGGCGACGATCACCCCGGTGGGTTCGCCCTCGCACCATACCACCCGGTCGCCGGTGACCAGGTTTTCGAGGTTGGCGCGCAGGTGGCAGCGGATACGCAGGCCCGAGGCGGACTCCACCTCGACCTGGGTGCCGAAATGGGCGGTGACGAGGCCGTGCTGCTCCGGGCCGAGTTCACCGCCGGCCAGGGACTGCTCCGCCCGGGCGCCGCGCCGGTCGGCCCGCTTCGTCCGTTCCCCCTGGATTTTCTCGATGCGCCAGGCCTGCTGGCGGGTGAGCTTGCGTTTGGACATGCGGGCATTATTGGTGCAGCGCGTAGCGCTGTCGAGGCAATTTGCTACACTGCGGTAACGGTGCTCACGCGGAATTGGGAGTTGTATGCAGGACGCCAACAACCTGATCTGGGTAGATATGGAGATGACCGGGCTGGACCCGGATCACAACGTGGTCATCGAAATAGCGACGATTATCACGGACAGCGAACTCAACACCCTGGCGGAGGGGCCGGTGATCGCGGTGCACCAGGATGACGCCACGCTCGCGGCCATGGATGAATGGAACACCAGTCACCACACCCACTCCGGGCTGGTGGCCCGGGTGCGCGCCAGTGTTCACGACGCCCACAGCGCGGCGGAGTTGACCCTGGCGTTCCTGCGGCAGTGGGTGCCGGCGGGCGCCTCCCCCATGTGCGGCAACAGTATTTGCCAGGATCGGCGTTTCATGGCCCGCCATATGCCGGAGCTGGAGCGCTTTTTCCACTACCGCAACCTCGATGTCAGCACTCTCAAAATCCTGATGCAGCGCTGGCGACCCGAGCTCGAGGCGGGCATCACCAAGACCTCCACCCACCTGGCGCTGGACGATATCCGCGAGTCCATCGAGGAGATGCGTTACTACCGGCGGCACTTGCTGCAGTTGGAGTAGACCAGCCCCAGAACCGGTCGCCGCTACCCCCTTAATGGGGTCAGAACGATTTATTTTTGATCAACCAGGCCGTCTAGAAGGCAACAGGGGTCAGAGCAGCAAAAGGGGTCAGAACGATTAAAAATGGGGTCAGATTGATTTAATTTTAATCGTTCTGACCCCATTTTGGGCCACTTTTGCTGGAAAGCTGGTGTTGCCGCAGGGCCCAGTCGACGTGCTCGCGTACCAGCTCCGAGGGAAAATTCCTGCGCTGCT
>CAYTDW010000760.1:0-1909 GCA_964436585.1 uncultured Halioglobus sp.
CACTCATTGGCTACCGGTACGCCGGCCATGCCGTGGCAGGCCTTGCAGGCGCCGGACAGGTTCTCACCCGCACTCACGAGAGCGGGGTCGCCAGAGGCCGCCGTCGCCCGCTCCTGGCGGGAATAAAACCCCGCCAGTGCCGCGATGTCGGCATCACTCAGGTCGGCGACAAATGGCGCCATGGCCGGGTTGCTGCGAGTACCGTCACGGAAGGCGGTAAGCTGGATCGCCAGGTAAGTCGCGTTCTGCCCCGCAATGTTGGGAAACTCGGGGCTGCCCGAGATCCCCGTCTGGCCGTGGCAGGCCACGCAGGCCTGGGCTTTGGCGGGCATGTCTTCGCCATAAGCCATGTTTGCTCCGCACAGCACCGCGATACCAACAATGATCCACTTTCTCATGACCGGTTACTCTCTTTGTTTTGCGCTGGCAATATCCGCCAGCAGTTGCGCGCGATACTGTACCACCTCGGGCAGCGGGTGCTGGCGCAGCCTGCCCACCTCCTGCGGCGTATAGGGCTGGAATGGTACCGTGACGCTGGCCCCGGCAAACTCCTGGATGATCCAGTTGAGCACTTCCGCAAGGTCCGCATCGCCCAGCGCCGAGACTGCCGATCCCGGTACCCGCACCAGGTACTCACGCCCCGCCTCGGTCGCCAGGAATATACCCACCACGTCCCGCATGCGCGGCACCGCGTTGGCGCCGCTGCCATCCGGGGTATGGCAACCCTGGCAGGACATCTGGTAATTGAACAGCGCGCGCTGCGGGTCTATGTCGCTACCCCACGCCAGGGGCCCCAGCAGGGCGAGCCACAATGTCAGCCACGTTGTCAGGACATGCTTCATTTGTTCTCGAACGCCACCCCCACCACGATCGCGGTGGAACAATGGTAGGTCGCGCTGGTGGTGCCGAGGCACCAGTTGATATCGTTGGTCTTGTCCGGTCGGTAAGGTGGCCTGTCGCCCTCGTCGCGCTGGCACAGGCAGGCGCCGCAGGAGGATTTACCGCAGCAGTCGTTGTAGGAAATAACATAGTTGCGCCCGTCCGCGGGATTGCGACAGGTGCCTATCCAGGTAACCGGTGACATCTCCGTGCCCGGTGGGCAGGTATTTTTGCTGCCACCGCAACAACTGCACAGGAAGCCGTCGATGGCGCAGTAGCGCCAGTAATCGCAGCTCGCCTCATCCCCCTCTTCCACCGGCCGGGCCGGGGCCTCGGCCGCGGCCGCCCGCGCCACCGGCAGCAGGGGTATGCTGCCCGCCCCCACCAGTAAGCCGCCCAGGGTTTTGAGCACACCGCGCCGGGAACTGCGCTGGGCCAGTTGGCGCGCCTGCTGTTCGAACAGTTTATCGAATGATTTCATGCCTTGTCCGCCTCCACATACTGTACCGCCTGCTTTTCGCCCCGTCTGCTCATATAGTCCTGGATGGAAGCCACCTTGCGCTCCTTGGCTTCAAACAGGCTGTCCAGGTGCTCCCGGGAATTGATGATGCCCATTGACGCGATCACACCCTGCTCGTCGATCAACACCGCATAGGGCAGCTTGGACACCCCGTAGGTCTTGCCCAGCAGTTCCGACACCACGTAGGGAAATGCCTGCAGGCCCTTGCGCTCGATATAGCGGCGGTGGTCCTGGTCCTCGCCGTCGCTGGCCAGCACCACCTGCAACCAGTCCGCCTCGGCCCGGGCGGCGGATTTCAGCGCCGGGGTCAGCTCATTGCACACCGGGCAGTCCGGCGACAGGAAAAACAGCAGCTGGGACCGGTCGCCGGTGACGCCGACCTGCACCATCGCACCGTCCAGCGCGGTGACGTTCAACTCGGGCGCCTGTGCCCCCACCACCAGTTTCTGGTTCATCATCAGCGCGCCCGCGGGCGCGACCCGTTCATATAAAACACCGATCTGCCGGGCC
>CAYTDW010000761.1:0-1904 GCA_964436585.1 uncultured Halioglobus sp.
TATCAACGATGCGGGATAATCATATCCCGGCGAGATGATGTCTTCGGCGGGGATGTGAACGTGCGGGCGCAGGGGCGGCCGGGCGATGGGATGTTCAGGGCGCGGCCAGTAGCCACCGCCGGGACGGTAGCCGGGCCGCGGGCGATAGACCGGGTACGGGTAGTAATAGCCGCTGTAGGTACCGTCGTAAGCGGCAGGTGCAGCGTAATCGATAAGCTGGGGCCGGGATTCGCTCTGCAGCTGCAGCTGGCGCATCTGGGCCCGGTGTTGTTCCCGTTGCTGGCGATCGGCGACCATCCGGTCAGTGGTTGCACGCATGGCCTCGAGCTGATCCTGTACACCCGGCGACGGTTCCGCCGCCTGGACATCGATCACCAGGGTTTCGACCTCCGCCCCTTCCGGGGGAGGAGTATCCGAGTAGTTCACCACTCCATTTGCATCCACCGTCTTGTACACGGTGGCAGCCAGGACAGGCACAGCAGATACCAGCAGCAGCAACACTATGGAAACCACCCGGGCTGAGACAGCAGCAGGCCACAGAATCTCTGGTATTCTCAATGACGTGTCCATGGCCAGGATTATACGATACCCGGGGTCACGTGTTGCACAGTAAATACTTTGTCGCTAAGGTTCGGGCAAGTAGCCTGACAAGGCGTGTGCAGACTCGATCGAGGGCAGGCCTTTGCCAGACCATAAACCGGGCATCAAGCTGATTCCCCGGCTGAAACGCTCCTGGCGACCCTGGCGCAACCTTGTGCTTGCGCTTGTCGGGGTCAGCCTGTTCCAGTATGTGACCAGCGGCGCAGTCACCTGGCCCGCTGCGGTGGTCGAACAAATCGGCAGCACGCTGCGCCAGTACTCGAACCGGCCGCAGGCGAGCTGGCGTGAGGCCGCAGAAAAGCTGGAAGAGACGGGCGCGGCGCGCGAGGGTCGACCGATCCCGGCTTTCGGCATTACTGGCCGGGTGGTGCGTGTCGCCGACGGTGATACCGTCTCGGTGCTCGATGGCAGCAACATCCAGCACAAGATACGCTTGCACGGCATCGATACCCCCGAAAGAAACCAGCGTCATGGCAAGAAATCCTGGGACGCCCTGTCTGACATGGTCTCCGGCAGGAACGTCGGGGTAGTGGTACTGGGCAAGGACAGTTATGGCCGCAACAACGGCACGCTGTATCTGGGTGAACGCAATATCAACCTCGCCATGGTCGCCGCCGGCCACGCCTGGTGGTATCGGCATTACGCACCGGATGACCGCCTGCTGCAAGCGGCAGAGGGCAAAGCCCGTGCGGCCAAACTCGGGCTGTGGGCAGAGCCGGATCCCATGCCGCCATGGGATTGGCGCAGGCAGCAGAAATACTCAAAACCCTGACACCCAATTAGGGTATACAGGCGGATTGATCGCTTCGGGACCCCCCCATAGGATCGGGACTGGGTGCAGCAAATGGCACCCTGCAGATCAGCGCTGGATAACAAGGGGATTGTTATGGGTGCCACAAATATCGAGAAGCTCCGGCTTGCCGCAGAGGGGCTGATACTCAACGAAGCGCAGAAGCACGTCCTGGCGCACCGGCTTACACGCAAGCTGGCGCGGAAGGTCCGTGCCAGCATCAGCGTGCAGGAAATGCTGGAGTTGATAGAGGGCGCCATGCGTGACATGCGATCGGGTATCGATGTCATGGTGGTATCGGACGACGCCTACAGAGACAACCGGGTGGTACGGCACGTTTAGACGGCGGAATCGAACCGGCCGGCGCTGCCGGGGGCAGGCCCTCCTGCGCTGACCGGGTCAGCGGTTCCAGGACGGTGCATAAAAAAAGGCAACATCCCTGTAGATGCTGCCTTTCTCGTTTGGTGGAGCTAAGCGGGATCGAACCGCTGACCTGTTGCATGCCATGCAACCG
>CAYTDW010000762.1:0-1901 GCA_964436585.1 uncultured Halioglobus sp.
GCGCACGCGGGTTTCCACCGCGCGCTGGTTGCGGGCAGAGAGCATATCGATGAAATCGATCACCACCAGGCCACCCATGTCACGCAGGCGCAACTGCCGGGCTATTTCGTCTGCCGCTTCGAGGTTGGTTTGCAGTGCTGTTTCCTCGATATCGCCGCCACGGGTAGCCCTGGCGGAGTTGATATCGATGGAAATCAGTGCCTCAGTGGGGTCGATGACGATCGAACCGCCAGAGGGCAGCCGTACTTCGCGCTGAAACGCAGTTTCAATCTGGCTCTCGATCTGGAAGCGGTTGAACAGCGGAACACTGTCCTGGTAAAGACGTATGCGGTTTTTGTACTGGGGCATGACCTGGGTGACGAAATCGGTGGCCTGCCTGAAGGCGTCTGCGGAATCGATCAATACCTGATCGACATCCTCGCGCAGGTAGTCGCGCACTGCCCTGATAATGACGTTGCTCTCCTGGAACAACAGTTCAGGAGCCTTGACCTGGGCGTTGGCGGTGGTGATGGCCTCCCACAACTGCAGCAGGTAGTTCAGGTCCCATTGCAATTCTTCGGCAGAGCGGCCCACCCCGGCGGTGCGGATGATCACGCCCATGCCATCGGGAATTTCAAGGGCGTCGAGCGCTTCACGCAACTCGGAGCGGTCGTCACCGTCGATGCGGCGCGAGATGCCGCCGGCTCGCGGGTTATTGGGCATCAGCACCATGTAGCGCCCCGCGAGGCTGATAAACGTGGTCAGGGCAGCGCCCTTGTTGCCCCGTTCCTCCTTGTCTACCTGGACAATAATCTCGGTGCCTTCCTTGACGACATCCCTGATCTTGAGGCGCCCCTCACTATCGCTGGGCGGTTTGCGATAGTAGTACTCCCGGGCAATTTCCTTGAGAGGCAGGAAACCGTGGCGGTCGGCGCCAAATTCAACAAAGGCCGCTTCCAGGCTTGGTTCGACCCGGGTGATCTTGCCTTTGTAGATGTTGGATTTTTTCTGGAGTCGGGTGCGATTTTCGATATCCAGGTCGTACAGGCGCTGACCGTCGACCAGCGCTACGCGCAGCTCTTCAGGTTGAGTTGCATTGATTAACATTTTCTTCATAGTTTGCCATTAGCCTTGAGACAACAGGCCTGGCGGGGCAGGAATCAGCTATGCGGGCAACCCCGGAGGGTGGCGAACAGGAACCAGCGTTGGAGAATACGGCTCGATCCACTCGTGGATATGGCCATAGCTGCGCCGTTCCTGGCGCTCAGGTGCTTGGTCTACGCCAACCTGCAGCAGGGCTGAGGTCGCTACAGCGTTGAGGGGAAAGTTTGTGGTACTGCTTTCGCCTTTTTGCTAGTGTCGCAGCACCTGAGACCTGCGACGACGCTGTATTATCTGAATATCTGATTCTGTGTCCCGGCAGTGTCTGCTGCGGGTTTATTAAACTGTCGACACCTTGGTCCAGGGCCAGCCGTTTGGCCGGGCGGGCAGCGGAGCATTTTTCGGCTCGCGCCCTCTACAGGACAGGGTGGTGACATCCGTTAGTCGGTGTGTGACCAGGCTGGCGGAACCGTGCTTCTCTTTGGCAGGTCCAAGCTTTCGCCAGGGGGTTACATGTCACCAGCGCCGATCCTTGTCTGCGGCGGGTGGTGTGGCCACACGGGCGCACTATACCAGCATGAGGAAGAAAATTAAATGATTTCGGCTACTTATGCCTGACCCTGAAGATCGCCCGGCCAACTGCGGCGTACATAACCTGAGCGTTGGCGAGGACTCGGCAGGGCAGCGGCTGGACAATTACCTGGTGCGGGAGCTCAAGGGGGTGCCGAAAACCCGGTTGTACCGGGCCCTGCGTAAAGGTGAGATCAGGGTCAACAAGGGCAGGGCGAAGGCGGACTACCGCCTCGTAGCGGGCGACAGCG
>CAYTDW010000763.1:0-1896 GCA_964436585.1 uncultured Halioglobus sp.
CATCACCGTCGCGCCGAGGGGCGTGAAGTTGCCGTCGCCCTTGCCGATGAGCACGCTGGCGCTGTCGCTGCCGAAGTTCGCGACGGCGAGATCGGCCTTGCCGTCGCCGTTGACGTCCGCCGCGGTCAGGCCGCGGGAGGCGGAGCCGACCATGCTCAAGCTTACCCAGCAGTTGTTCGGCGGCCAGGACCCGACCCTGCAGCGCGGCGACAGCGAAACCGCCGGCCTGGAGGTGCTGAACGACTTCGGCGCCTATTTCAGCGAGGTGATCGAGGACCGCAAGAAAAACCCGAAGGACGACCTGGCCACGGTGCTGGCTAACGCCCAGGTGGACGGGGAGGCGATGAACGTACTCGACCAGGCCAGCTATTTCATCATCACCGCCACCGCGGGCCACGACACCACGTCCGCCGCCATTGGCGGCGGCATGAAGGCCCTGCTGGAGCACCCGGACCAGTTGGCCCTGTGGCGCGACCGCCCTGACCTCGACAGCGGCGCCGCCAGGGAAGTCATTCGCTGGGTGTCACCGGTGCGCCACATGGTGCGCACCGCCACCGCGGACCTGGAACTGCATGGGCGCCACATCCGCAGCGGCGACAACATCGCCCTCTGGTACCCCGCCGCCAACCGCGATCCGGAGGTCTTCGACCACCCAAACCGCCTGGACCTGCAGCGGGACCCGAAAATCCAGCTCGCCTTCGGCTATGGCTCCCACATGTGCCTGGGCCAGCACCTGGCCGCGCTGGAGGTCTCCTGCTTCTTTCGCGAGTTGCTGCCGCGCCTGCGGGATATGCAGTTCAATGGCGAACCGGAGTGGGTGAAGGCGATTTTTGTCGGCGGCCTGAAGTCGCTGCCAGTGCGCTACGCCCTGGAGTAATATCGCGGCGCTGTTCGCGGCCAGCGGCAGCCAGCCGCGGTGATAAAAAGGTGGTGCCGGCACGGTGGATCGAACACCGGACCTACGCGTTACGAGTGCGTTGCTCTACCAACTGAGCTATGCCGGCACGGCGGGGCGAAGTATAGGAAACCCTAGTCCTGCAGGCAAGGCTATCCCATGCCGCTATCACATCCTACGACGCTACGCCTGCGGCACATACCCACCGGCACGGGGCAATCCCAGCAGGCCCGGCACCCGGCGCGCGGGCGGCGTGGGCTCCCTGCTCCAGGGGGCAGGCATACGCATGCCGAACGAGGCCGCCAGCAGTGCCACTGTCTGCAGGGCGATGAATATCCAGTAGTTCTGGTAGAGGGCGAAGTAGGTCAGGCACAGGGTCATATTGGGGATATGGGTGCGCGGCACTTTCGCCCGGATGGAGGCCGGCGAATCGTGCTCGGGTGACACATACACATCCCAGTACATATCCATCCACAGGGCCTGCCACAGGGCAATCAACGCATAAGCCAACAGCCACACCGCCCACAGCGGCCAGTCGGGACCGACCGCCAGGGCCAGTTGCCAGAAGGAAAGGAAATACAGGCCCGTGGTGACTCCCCAACACAGGCCAAACAGCGATTGCGGCAGCACATCCAGCCTGCGCCCGAAACGCAGGGTGTTGCGATACCAGTAACCCCAGTAGGCGACGAAGATGAATACCGTAACCGCCACGGTACTGAGCCACCACCAGGGGTCTGCCCACTGCCCGGGGTAAACCAGTGGGCTGGCCAGCGTGGCCTGCAGGGCGCCACTGAGGTCCGCCACGGCCAGGCAGAAGCAAAAGTAAATCCCGGCCCGCAACCAGGCGGCGGGTGCGCTCCACTCTCCCGGCGGATGGCGGCGATAGCGCCCTACGTACAGCAGCAGCAACAGGCACATGGCAGCAAGCGTTATCCCAATCAGCATTACCCAACCCTCGGAAAACCAGTGCGGAGCTCATTCTAGTGGTCCATGCGGTTAAT
>CAYTDW010000764.1:0-1880 GCA_964436585.1 uncultured Halioglobus sp.
AGCGGCAAAGTCATCCAGTACAAGGTGACATTTCCAGAGGGCATAAACCTGCAGCAGGCACTGGCCGTCCTGGCAAGCCATGATCACCTGGTGCTGTCGTTAGAGGGTGGCGACGACCCCCGATTGCGGGAGCTTGTTGAACCCTACTCCCACCCTGAGGGACTGTTCTTTCCTGACACCTACCTTTTCCCGCGCGACACCACGGATCTGCAGTTGCTGCAGCGCGCCCATCAGAAAATGGTGGCGGTGCTGGAGCGGGAGTGGCAGGAACGGGAGGCGGACTTACCCTATGAAACTCCCTACGAGGCATTGATAATGGCCTCAATTATCGAGCGGGAAACCAGCCTTCCTGAGGAGCGCGGGCAGATCGCCGGGGTATTTGTCCGCCGTCTGCAGGCGGGCATGCGCCTGCAGACGGATCCCACGGTTATATACGGTGCCGGAGACCAGTTTGACGGGAATCTGCGGCGCGAGCACCTGGAAGATGACAGCAATGCGTACAACACCTACCGCCGTGGTGGCCTGCCACCCACGCCCATCGCGCTTCCGGGCCAGGCATCAATTCGGGCTGCGCTGCACCCGTCTCCTGGAAAGGAACTCTACTTTGTCGCCCGGGGCGATGGGGGGCACCAGTTCAGCGCTACACTCGCCGAGCACGAGGCGGCCGTGCGGAAATTCCAGCTTCAGCGCAGACGCGACTATCGCTCGACCCCGAGGAAACCCTGACTTATGACAACGAGGGGTTTATTTATCACCGTGGAGGGCGGCGAGGGAGTAGGGAAATCGACCAATATCGCCTTTCTCGAGGAGCAGCTGAAAGGGCACGGTCTGGATTTGCTGGTAACCCGCGAGCCCGGCGGCAGTGCGCTGGGTGAGGAAGTCCGGCGCTTGTTGCTGACTGTGGGCGATGAGCGGCTCGACCCCATGGCGGAATTACTGCTGATTTTTGCCGCGCGGGCGCAGCATATCAGCACCCGTATCGAGCCGGCGCTCGCGGCAGGCCGCTGGGTCCTATGTGACCGCTTTACCGATGCCACCTTTGCCTACCAGTGTGGTGGTCGTGGACTCGATCGCCAGGTGGTCACCGCGCTGGAAACCCTGGTGCAGGGGTCGTTGCGACCGGATTGCACCCTGCTGCTGGACGCGCCGGCGGAGACTGGCATGGTGCGGGTACGGGCGCGGGGAGAACTTGATCGCTTTGAGCTGGAGGAGCTGGCTTTTTTTGAGCGGGTGCGCGCCACCTATCTGGAGTTGGCCGGGCGCAGCGGCGGGCGCTATCGCATCATCGATGCGAGCCAGCCGCTGGACCGGGTTCAGCAGCAGCTGCGGCAGGTGTGCGGCGAGCTCGCGGTCTGCCGGGGCGTACGGCAGCGTGCGCCATGACCGATCTTTCAAACATTCCGGAAGTCAGCGCGCCAATGCCCTGGCAGGCGCAGACCTGGTCGCGCCTCAATCAGCAACTGGCGCAGGAGCAACTGGCGCACGCACTGCTGCTCACCGGGCCAAGATATACTGGCAAAGCCAGGCTCGCCCTGGCGCTTGCCCGCCTGCTGCTGTGTGCGACTCCCGTCGGGGGGCTCAATTGCGGCAAATGCCATGCCTGTGAACTCAGCGCCAGCGGGAGCCACGGTGACTTTCGTTGGCTGGAACCTGAAGGCACGAGCCGGGTTATAAAGATTGACCAGATACGCGAGGTGGTTGAATTTACTGGCAGGACGGCCAGTTTCGGTCTGCGCAAGGTCATCGTAATCGCACCGGCCGAGAACATGAACATCAACGCGGCCAACGCTTTGCTTAAAGTGCTGGAGGAGCCTGGCTCGAATACCCACCTGATCCTGGTATGCCACCGCCCGCACGGGCTGCCCGCCACAATCCGCTCT
>CAYTDW010000765.1:0-1876 GCA_964436585.1 uncultured Halioglobus sp.
GTTCCCTGTTCCGGGGTGTGCGCGAGGCGGCCAGCATACTGGCGTTTGTCGGGGCGCGCCAGCGCGAGCGAGCGCCGCGCCGCCGGAGAGGCGCCGGGCACTTGCCGGCTAGCTGTAGCTCAGGGCTCCGGCGCCAGGAGAAAGCGCTGCACCAGGCTGTTGAACAGGCCGGGGCGCTGTACATGCAGCCAATGGCTGCAGCCCGGCATGATCCTGATCCCCGCCGTCGGAAAGAGCCGCAGGATATGGCTGCGGTGTTCCGTGCGAATATAGTCTGACTCACCGCCCTTGATGAACAGCACTGGTCCCCGGTAGGGCGCGATGGCCGCAGGTTCCGCTCGCACCGCGCTGTAGCCCCGCTTGAGCCCTTGCAGGTTGAAGCGCCAGCGATATACACCGTCCGCGTCGCGCCGCAGGCTCGACAGCAGGAACTGAATGAGCTGCGGCTCCTCCAGGTGGGCGGCCATCGTGGTTGCCGCCGCCTCCCGCGAGTCGCACCGGGCCGCCGCCACAGCGTCTAGAGCGGCAAAAACCGTATCGTGCTGCGTCGGGTACTCCACCGGAGCGATGTCTGCCACCACCAGCGCCGACACCAGGTGCGGCTGCGCCAGGGCCAGTTGCATGGCGACCTTGCCGCCGAGGGAGTGCCCCACGAATTGCGCCTGCTGCAAACCCTGGTGGGCCATCCAGTTGGCAAGCCCGCCCGCCATGGTCGCCAGGGTCGCATCCTCGAGCCAGTCGGAGCGGCCGTGGTTGGGCAGGTCCACACTGTACACGCGGCGACTGCCCGCCAGCGCCCGCGCCAGGGCGCCGAGGTTGTTGCCGGAACCGAACAGGCCGTGGAGCAATACCACCGGCGGGCCGTCGCCGCTGCAGGTATGGTGCAGTTGTACAGTCACCAGGCGCTGCGCCCCCGTAAAGATTTTGTTAAGATGCACGCCACTATAACGGATCGGAAACCAACATGCGTCGTCTCAGCAAACTGTCCCGGCACCTCCTGGCAACCGGTCTCGCCTGCATGGTATTGGCCTGCAGTTCAAGCCCGACCTATAACGCCACGGTTTTTCCCTACGAGATAGACCAGGCGCGAGTGGACACGGGCGACATCAAGACCGTGGTCATCGCCCACGTCAACCTGGGTCTCCCCTCGCGTACCTACCTGGAAAAAGAGGCGCTGCGCATCGACGCCATGGTGAGCGCCTACCTGAAGGAAAACGGCTTTAAAGTGCTGCCGCAGCGTGAATTCGAGCAGCGCTGGAACAGCGCCGTGCGTGCCTATGGCAACCCGGTGGACCCCACCAGCGGCAATGTGAATATGAAAACCTTTGCCCAGATCATGACATCCGTTCGGGACGACATGCGCGACACCGGCCTGGATGCGTTCATCTTCACCGACCTGGTGGAACTGCAGACCGCGTTCAGCGGCGGCCTGCAGCACGTTGCCCGCTGGGACGGCGTGACCCGCAAGCCAACCCTCCAGGGGCCCGGTGACGGGGTCTCCGCAGACTTCGACTGGGCCACGCTGGTCGATGTCGCCTCGCTGCAGGTCAGCATCTACGACGTCGAACTGCAGCGCGTTTTCGCCAGCCGCGGCGGCCTCGATGCCACCCAGGCCATCGACAGCCGCTCTTCCGATGGCCGCTACGTGAGGCGCCGGGAAATCCTCGAGAACGAGGCCAATATCAAAGAGGGTATAGCGCTCGCGTTCCACCCCTTCATCAAGAGCGAAAACTGGCCCGGCAACCCCTGACCCGCGAATCCGCGCTGGAGCTCACCATGGAATTTGTCGTCCCCGAATATACCCGCGCGAAGGACAACACCCGGCTAAGCCACATCCCGGGTAGCTATGGCCTGCCCCTGCTGGGCGATACCTTCG
>CAYTDW010000766.1:0-1873 GCA_964436585.1 uncultured Halioglobus sp.
ATCCGCGACGACTGGGAGGCCATCGTCGCCGCGGGTATCAAGAATATCTGGCTGGCGGACTCCAATTTCGGCGCCCTCAAGCTGGACCGCGACAAGGCCGAGCTGATCGTCGAACTGAAAAAGCGCACGGGCCTGCCCCTGTCCTTCGCCACCTCGTGGTCGAAGAAGCACAGCCGCCAGGTACAGGAGATCGCCCTGCTGCTGCACCGCAATCGCCTCCTGCCCCACTACCAGCTGGCGCTGCAGACCCTCACGCCGGAAGCCCTGCGCCTGAGCAATCGCCAGAACATGAGCTCCAACGAGTACGGGCCGATTGCCAAGTCCATGGCGGAACAGGGAGTGCCCATCGCTGCGGAACTGATCTGGGGCCTGCCCGGCGACAACCTGGCAGAGTTTGAGCGCAACCTCGACCAGCTGCTCGCCACCTTCCCCAATATCAATATCTTCGGCTACACCCTGCTGCCCGGCACCGAGTTCTACGCCCGCCGCGATGAATATCGCATCGAGGCCATCCCGGTGGCGGGCTACGGCAAGGCCAAGGGCGAGTATGTGGTGGGCTGCCACAGTTTCGGCCGGGACGAGGGGGAGGAGGGCTATTTCCTGATCACCGCCCATATCCTGCTGGTACACGGGCACATCATGCCCCTCACCACCCGCCTGCTGGCGCTGCAGGGCGAGGTGCCGGTGTCGCCGCTGCTGCGGGACGTGCTGCACCGGCTGGTCGAGACCCTGCGCGCCGCCCTGGCGGACATCGACCTGGTCGACCGGATGGCGGTTTACGAGCACCGCAACCGCCTCTACCTCGCCGCCCTCGGCCAGCCCGATATGCTCTACCGGACCGCGGCCGCCGCCATCGCGCAACACTTTGCCGGCCACGGCCGGGACCCGCGCGCGGCCCTGCAGGCACTGCAGCTCGACGCGGCCCTGTGCCCGCGCAGCGGCGGGGAGCAGGTGTTGCACGCCCGCTTTGATTTTGACGCCGCTGCGGTGGCGCGGGCCCTGGCGGCGATGGAGCTGCCCCCGGGCGCGGCGCAACTGGCGGCTGACTGGACCCTGCAGATCCGCCATCCGGGCGGCGTGGGGGACATCCTGCTCAGCCCCGACGGGGGCGGCTGGCTCGCCGGCCACATCGAGCACGCCGCAGCCGGCGAACAGGGCGCCGGGGCAAAGCCTGTGGAGCTGGCGCTGGTGGCGCTGGCCTGAGCCGCGGGAACTCCCCCGCGCCGATCAGTTCGCCCCGACCGCGGCTATCTGCCGCCGCAGGCGCGCCAGGCCCGCCGGGCTGGCCTCGAAGCTGCCGTGTTCGGTCACCAGGGCCGAGACCAGCGCGGCCGGGGTGACATCGAACGCCGGGTTGTGGGCGCGGCTGCCGGCGCCGGCAAGCCGCAACTGGCGGATGCTGCCGCTGTCATCCATGCCGCTCATGGCCAGCACCTCCTCCTCGCCCCGCTCCTCGATGGGAATCTCATCGCCGCCGGCGCAGTGCCAGTCGATGCTGGACTCCGGCAGCAGGGCATAGAACGGGATCCCGTTCGCGCGGGCCGCCAGCGCCTTGAGGTAGGTGCCGACCTTATTGCAGACATCGCCGTTGGCCGCGGTGCGATCGCTGCCCACCAGCACACAGTCGACCGCGCGCTGGCGCAGCAGCTGGCCGCAGCTGTTATCGGTGACGATGGTGCAGGGGACCCCCGCGCGCTGCAGTTCCCAGGCGGTGAGGTTCATGCCCTGGTTGCGGGGGCGGGTTTCGGACACCCACACATGCACGGCAATCCCCGCGGCGTGAGCCTTGTATACCGGCGCCAGCGCCGTGCCCCACTCTATCGTCGCCAGCCAGCCGGCGTTGCAGTGGGTCATGATCTGCAGCGGGCCCATG
>CAYTDW010000767.1:0-1872 GCA_964436585.1 uncultured Halioglobus sp.
CCCGAATGTTGGCCGCGAAGGATTCATATTCCGGGTCGACCACAGGATCGGGCCTGAACGCGGTAATAACCCTTCCGGCCCAGGCGGATTCGCGCAATTGTTGATGGGCGGCCAGGGTATCCAGGGGAGATTCCGTGGTACACAGGACTTCAATATTGAATCGATCAAACAAAGCCCGGGGCAGGAATTCAGGCGAGGCGAGACGGTCATTTATCTGCTGGAAAATGACCCCGGCACTGGTACTGCCCAGGGGCTGCTCTATTGCGAACACCTCAGCCAGCACGTAGTCCATCCACAGCCGGGTGGGCGTGCCGCGAAACAAATGGTAATGATCGGCCAGCAGCTGCCAGATGCTGGCGGGATCAGGCTCGTACGGGCCTGCCGTTGCGCGCCTCAGCCCCAGTTGTTGCAGCCCGATACCCTGGCTGTACAGCATCCGCAGCAGATAGTGATCAGGCTTGATCAACAGTTCGCTGGCATTGGCAAAGGGCTGGTTGTCCGCGAACCAGCGGGGGTCTGTGTGGCCATGGGGGCTGATAATGGGGAGGCCGCGAATGCTTTCGTACAGTTCCCTGGCGATGCCCCTCTGGATCGGATCGGCCGCGAACAGCCTGTCGGGGTGCAGCCCCGTGCCTGCGCTCATTTCATTAGCTCACTTGGCTGCGAGAAGGTGCTCGACAACACGCAGGAGATGCTTCTTCATCGCTTCCGCCCGGCTTTAGCACATAGACCCTCGAACCGGAACTAACCTCAACCGCGCCGCTGATTTCCATAAACCGTTCCTGAACCGCTGGCCACCCCCGGCGTGAGTATATACCTATAGCCAGATGATACTGAACGGCAGTATTTGATAGTGGCGGTATCCTGCCGGCTCTGCGGTGTGGCTTTCCTGCTCGGCAATGGTTTTCAGGACTTGGTGCTTGGCTACCATCAGCCATTTGGCGGCATGGATGCTGAGGATGACAACAGGGAACTGGTCTCGTATTGGACAAGGCTCAATGTTTGCAAGGGGACTGGAAGCGCGTACACTTCCTCCGGCTTCTCAACCTGATTGGCCGGCCTGGTCTGCGGGCCAGAACCGGGAATTTTGCCTTAGAAATATGCCTTCAGCCAAAGCTCCAAGCGCCGGGAAGAAGGCGACTGCCAAGCGTCGCATCGGTTCAGAGAAATCCTCCACCAGAGCTCTTATGCTCGACACGGTCGAGCGGCTGATGCGGGATGAAGGTTACGCCGCCGTGACCAGCCGCAGGGTTGCCAGGGAACTCGACCTCAAACCCTCCTTGGTGCATTACTATTTCCCCACCACTGACGATCTCTTTCTGGCGACCTATCGGCGTCTGGTCGATGACGAGGTGCTGCGGCAGGATGAGGCCTATCAAGCCACTCAATCCGCCAAAGCGCTCTGGGACAGTTATCGCAATAGAAGCCGCAATGTATTGGCCATGGAGTTCATGGCGCTGGCCAATCATCGGCCCGCCATCCGCAATGAAATTGCTTTGTACACTGACAGCAACCGCAAACGCCGCGCGGAACTGCTAGCTTCGATTCTCGATATCGATCGCATCGCGACTGCCGGCTGCGGTGCCGATGGGCTCAGTGTCCTGCTGATCGGGGCGGCCAGAACCCTGGTGATGGAAGAGGCTCTGGGCATTTCCCGCGGTCACGACGAGGCAGTGGCCTTGATTGAGTGGTGGCTCAGGCAGCTCGGAAAATCGGGCCCTGATTGACGCTTCGCTTCGCTCAAACCGTTGAGTCTTATCGGCTGGCGCGGCCAGAACCTCACCCCCTTTTCCCTTTAGCGATATTCACGACGATAAGCGGCTATTGACATGTCGGTCACGAGGATGGTAAAAAGTTGAACACCTGTTCAAA
>CAYTDW010000768.1:0-1867 GCA_964436585.1 uncultured Halioglobus sp.
ACGCTGGAGGAAGTGGCGCGCGATGTCGCGCTGTTCACCCCGGAATTCGCCGCGCGCCACACCGGCATCAGCGCCGCCACCACCCGCCGCATCGCGCGCGAGCTGGCGCAGGCCGAGACGGCCATCTGCTACGGCCGCATGGGCGTGTCCACCCAGGCCTACGGGGCGCTCAACCAGTGGCTGATCCAGCTCATCAATATTGCCACCGGCAACCTGGACCGCCCCGGCGGCTCCCTGTTCACCCTGCCGGCGGTGGACCAGGTGGCCACGATCAGCCCGGGCGGTTTCGGCCGCCACCACAGCCGGGTGCGGGGCCTGCCGGAATTCGACCGGGAACTCCCCGCCGCCACCCTGGCGGAGGAAATCACCACCCCCGGTGAAGGCCAGATCCGCGCCCTGTTCACCGGCGCCGGCAACCCGGTGCTGTCCACCCCCAACGGGCGCAAGCTCGACGCGGCGCTGGACCAACTGGAGTTCATGGTGTCGCTGGACCCCTACCTGAACGAGACCACCCGCCACGCGCATATCATCCTGCCCCCCACCTCGCCGCTGGAACACGACCACTACGACCTGGGTTTCCACATCAACGCCATCCGCAATACCGCCCGCTTCAGCGAACCGGTGTTTGCGCCAGCCCCGGGCAGCCTGCACGACTGGGAGATCTTCGGCGAACTCGGCAACCGGGTGGCCGTCCTCATGGGCCTGCAGGCCCAGCCGGTGATACCCCCCGGCCAACTCATCGACGCCGGCCTGCGGGCCGGACCCTACGGTGAGCAGGGACTCTCGCTGGCGATGTTGCGCGAACACCCCTCGGGCATTGACCTGGGCCCGCTGCAGCCGCAATTGCCCCAGCGCCTGCGCACCCGGGACAAGATGATCCGCTGCAACACCCCGGAGCTGCTGGCGGACCTGGAGCGCCTGCGCCAGGAATTCACCCACACCCACCACGGCCTGCTGAAGTTGATCGGGCGTCGCCACGTGCGCTCCAACAATTCCTGGATGCACAACTACCACCGCCTGGTAAAAGGCAAGGACCGCTGCAGCCTGCTGATGCACCCCGACGATATGCTGCCCCGGGACATCGAGGACGGCGGCCTCGTCACGGTCAGCTCCCGGGTCGGGTCGCTGCGGGTGCGGGTGGAGGCCTCGGATAATGTGATGCCGGGCGTGGTAAGCCTGCCCCACGGTTACGGCCACCACCGCGCCGGCATCCGCATGGCGGTGGCGCGCAAGCACGCGGGGGTCAGCTGCAATGACCTGACGGACGAACAGGCGCTGGATGCGCTGTCGGGGAATGCGGCGGTGAACGGCGTGCTGGTCAGCGTGGCGGCGGTGTGAAAGAGCCATACGAGCGCAGGAAGCGAGAGGTGTACTTGCGGGACCGTTGAGCGCACGGATGCGCGATACGAGCCCCCATGGATGGGTTTACGGCGAGTCCCGCAAGTACACCTTTCGGTTCCTGCGCGGCCAGCCAGGTAACTGATACAACCAATACTCAAAAAAATTGAAAGGGGGATAGAACAATGGCCATTTCAACCATCGTAATCGGGCTGGTGCTGCTGGCGCTGGTGATCTACGTCATCGGTATCTACAACAGACTGGTGACGTTGAAGAACCGTTACCTGAACGCTTTCTCGCAGATCGAGGTGCAGCTCAAGCGGCGCTACGACCTGATACCCAACCTGGTGGAGACCGCCAGGGCCTACATGGCCCACGAGCGGGAGACGCTCGAGGCGGTGACCAGCGCGCGCAACGACGCGGCGGCGGTACTGAAGGCCATGGGTAACGGCAACGTGGGCGGAGCCGAGATCGCGAAGCTGGCGAGCGCCGAGAACGCCCTGCAGGGCGCGCTGGGAAAACTCAACGT
>CAYTDW010000769.1:0-1865 GCA_964436585.1 uncultured Halioglobus sp.
CCAACTGTGCGAAGCAAACATCACCTCGGCCTCCTGGCCGAATTTCCACAGCGCTGCATTGATATGCTTGGACCAGTTCAGCGCATCGCGCACGGGTGCGCCGCGCAGGGTGTATATGTTGTGGATCGTCCCGGTTATGTTCTCAGCCGCCCAGAAGGCCTTGAACTGCGGGAACCAGGTGTTCATCTCCACCGGCGCCTCGGTATCAGGCGTGTTCTGGAATACCATCGTCACACCGTCGAGCGTCAGCTCCTCGAACTCGCTGGCGATAGCCACATTGGGCGCGATAAGGCCAATGTTGCCGGCCGCGACGTTCTTGCCGATGGCCTGGTCAACGTGACCATGTGGGTCGCGCGGTAGCAGCACCGCGTACTGCCACTGTGTGCGCCGCGACATAGCATTGCCGGCGAAGACGTTCTCCTCTATCGCGGCCTGCATGAAGCCCTGCGGGGCGATCACCTTGACCTTGCCGCTGACCACGTCGGCTTCGTCGACCACGCCGCGCACACCGCCGAAGTGGTCCACATGCGAGTGCGAGTAGACAACGCCAACAACCGGGCGCTTGCCAAGCTTTTCGTTGATAAGTTGAAGTGCGGCCCGCGCCGTCTCCTTGGTAGTCAACGGGTCGAACACGATCCAGCCGGTATCGCCCCTGATAAAGCTGATATTGGCCAGGTCGAAGCCGCGCACCTGGTAGATCCTGCCCGGCACCACTTCATAAAGGCCATAGGCCATGTTGAGCACGGCCTGGCGTTGCAGCGAGGGGTGAATGCTGGGGAAGTCCTTGCCCTGCAGCAGCCACTGGTAACTGCCCATGTCCCAGGCCACGTTACCGGCATCGGCCATGATCTGTTTGTAGTCAGGCTCCGCTATGAAGCCCTTTTTGGCCTCCTCGAAGTCGCGCTTATCGTCAAACGGCAGTGTGGCGGCAAGGCCGTCGCGCAGTTCAATCGTGTACTTCGACGGCATTGTACCGTTGGGGTCGAAATGGGCGCCCTGGGCCAGCAGGGCCGAAGGCGCACAGGCCGTCGCGGCGAGCAAAATTAGTGCCAACCTGATGCGATTGGAATTCTTCATAGATGACCCCTCGGTAAACAACGGCGAACGCAACCGCTGCCACCGCACCAACAATTCGGACGCTGGAGGTTAGCACAGCCCAATGCAGTTTTTAATCATCCGGTGATGAAATGCCCGGCCTATCGAAGACGATACGGTTCTTGTGGATGGTCGGATCACAATTGCAGGGGGGGGCAGGCTGCATAGGGTAGTGCCGTCACCCCGGCTTCATGGACGCCTGCCAGCGGCTATGCTACCGTTTCGCGGTCATTCAGCAGCAGTCCGGGGGTCCCATGCGCCAGTATCTTCTTTACCAAAAACGACTGTTGGCCTGCGCATTGTTGGGCCTGCTGGTGCTGGCCGGCTGCGCCTCCGGCCCGACCATTCGCAGTAACGTGGATCCCGGGGTCGATTTCAGCCGCTTTCGCACCTTCGGTTTCTTCGTGCCGCTCGCCACCGACCGCGATGGCTACCAGTCGCTGGTTTCGCAGCAGCTGGTGAGTGCAACGGAGCGCGAGCTGGTGGCGCGCGGCCTCACGCGCAGCGACACCAATCCGGACCTGCTGATCAATTTCAGCGCCAACCTCGACCAACGCCTGCGCGTCAGGCAGACGCCGGCGACAAGCGCGGGCGGCATGCATCGCCACCGGCGCGGTTTTTACAACACCTGGCCCGGCTATCAGCAGACGGAGATTCGCCAGTACACCCAGGGTACGCTGGGGATCGATGTGGTCGACCCCGCCCGGCGCCAGCTGATCTGTGAGGGTTTCGCAATTGGTCGGGTTACCCAGAGCACCACCGATAACCTG
>CAYTDW010000770.1:0-1858 GCA_964436585.1 uncultured Halioglobus sp.
ATACCCAGGGAAGTACCTGTCCAGGTCATGGTGGCCGCGGCCAGCCTGGGAGAGTCCACGCCGTTATCGACGTAGGCCTGCTCCAGCATGGCGACAGCCTTGCGCGCTAGGCTGGACATCGATCAGGCCGCCTTGCGCTTGCCGGTATGCTTGTGAATCAGTTGCCGCAGCACGCGCTCCGGGGGGATCTTGGTGACGTGGGCAGTGGCGCCGCGGGCCTGGCCCTTGGCGATGTCGAAAATGCCGTCGGACGAGGACAGCATGACGACCGGGGTGTTGCGGGTATCTTCCGCATTGCGGATCAGGGTGCAGGTCTGGTAACCGTCGAGTTCCGGCATGGTGATATCGAGAAAGATAAGATCGGGCTTGAAACGCCGCAGCATGCCCAGGGCCTTGTAGCCGTCTTCCGCACACTCGACTTCACATCCCATACCCTTGAGAGTGTGCGACATCATCATTCTGATGGTCTTCGCATCGTCAATAATCGCGATTTTCACGCCCGAAATGTCCAGTTCTTCATGCTGATCGTTCATTGTCGTCCTCAACTTTCTGTCCGTTTCCGTGATGCGCCGCACAACGGGGGTTGCAGGCACAGTATTTGCGGCAGGGGTAGCACCGGCAAGGAAAAACTGGACATTTGTCGAGAAACTGGAGTTTCCGCGGCGCCCGGGGTTCCATAGTGCGGAAAGCTGCCGCCTGTGGCCGGCAGTGCAGACGCGGATATGCGGGGGTTTTGCCCGGTGGGTCGGCGCTATTCGGCCGGGAACATATAGTTGCGGAAGGGCTCCAGGTGGCCGGGCTGGAAGTCCTGAAGCTCATAGATATTGAACTTCTGCATCAGCGTAAGGCAGCGCTGGAATACCTTGTCGGCGTCATAGGCCGATGGCGGGATGGCGTATTCGTCCGTGAGCCGGGCAAAAATCATCGAGGCGATTTCGCGGCGGGTCTTGTCCTCACGATACATGCTGTGACTTATCGGCGAGGTTACAATCGGCGAACCGTAAACCAGGAAGGCCTCCCAACGGGCTGCGTCCTGGTTGTCTTTCAGCTGGGCGACCAGGAATTTCACCATGTTGTGCAGATCCAGCCGGGGCGGCAGGATATCCTTCTGCAGCCAGTTGCGAATCTCTGATTCCCGCCATTCGCTGTTGATGCCCATCACCCCGAGGACCCGACCCTCGGTTTGCGCGGGCGCCGCACCGGCCAGGTCCCACAGCATATTGAGTCTTGCGGAAAAGCCCATGCACAGGGGAAGCTGGCTGTCGGCCAGACGCTGGTATTCGTCGGCATATTCCCGCACTGACCTGCTTTTGCCCCGAGCCCTGCCCGCCGCCTTTTCCCCGCCCTTATTTTCCGCCGGTATGGTTGCCATCACCCGTCCCTCCGCCTGCCTTATCACCCACGGTTTCATGTAAGCGCTTCTGGTAGGTAGGTATGGATACACCCATGATCCTCGCCCGCTCCGCCACGCTCAGGTCTTCACACTGCCGCACCACATGGGACAGCAGCACGGCTTCGGCCAGCTGCTGCGGCGGGTCCGCCATCGGCGCCGACTCCCTGATCCACTGCCTGGCCAGGCGTTGCGGCGTCAACCACAGGGAACTGGCGCCGCGCTCCTGCTCTCGCGCCAGTATCCCCGGCATCCAGCGCGCGATGTTGCGCGGCCTGGTCTGGAGGAAGTCGGCGGCGGCGCGGGTATTATCCCGATAGCGCTCACAGGCCGCCAGCACCACCTCGTCATCCAGCCAGGTACCGAGCGGTTTGATCAGATCCTGTTCCAACAGGCCGTGCACTGCCTCGCCCAGGGCCACCCCAAGCTCCTCGAGCGTGGTCGGAGTGTAGGCCGGCTCCTCGATGG
>CAYTDW010000771.1:0-1857 GCA_964436585.1 uncultured Halioglobus sp.
GTCTGCGTCGGCACTACCCTGCGCGGCGGGAAATACTGGGCAGCCCGGTGGCACCGGGGCCGGCGAGCCCTGATGCCCTGCGCCTGCTCGCAGGGCTCGGCTGCGTCATCCCGGGTGAGAGCACGTGACGGCGACGCTGCACCTGGGCCTGGTGGTCAACCCCCTGGCGGGCCTGGGGGGTAGCCTGGGACTGAAAGGCAGCGACGGCCAGGTCCTGCGCGACCGCCTCCCCAGCCTGAGCACGGAGCAACGCCACCGGGCCCTCGACCGGGTGGTGCGCGCGCTCCGCCCGCTGGCACAGGTGGGTACCGCTGTCCGCTTCAGTACCTGGTCGGGTGACATGGGGGAGGAGGCCTTATCCAGCCTGGGCCTCCCATACCGGGTCCTTGGCCATGTGGCCGCTGCTGGCAGCGACGCCGAGGACACCCGGCGTGCGGTGCGGGCACTGCGCGCCGAGGGTGTGGATCTCATCCTGTTTGCCGGTGGCGATGGGACGGCGCGGGATATTTTCGACGTCATCGGCACTACCCTGCCGGTGCTGGGCGTCCCGGCCGGGGTGAAAATGCACTCCGGCGTATTCGCGGTCTCTCCGGAAGCCGCCGGCGAGCTGCTGTTGCAGCTGGTTCTGGGTGGACTGGTGGGGCTCAGGGCGAGGGAGGTGCGGGATATCGACGAAGAGGCCTTTCGCCACGACCAGGTGCGCAGCCGTTTTTATGGCGAAATGCTGGTTCCCGGCGAGGGGCGCTACTTGCAGCACACCAAGGTGGGAGGCAGGGAGAGCCCCGAGCTGGTGGCTGACGAGATCGCCGAATGGCTGGTTGAGCACATGGAGCCGGAGCGGACCTATCTGGTGGGGCCGGGTTCCACCACGGCGGCGATCATGGCGAAACTGGGTCTGCCCAATACCCTGCTGGGTGTTGATGCGGTGCGTGATGGCCAGTTGCTGGCTGCCGATGCCGATGAAGCGCGCCTGCTGGAAGTGCTGGCGGCAAGCCCTGGCGGCGCCGCCATCGTGGTCACCGTGATCGGTGGCCAGGGCCATGTATTCGGCAGGGGCAACCAGCAGTTTTCCCCCCGGGTCATCCGCCAGGTAGGCCTGGACAACATCATCCTGGTGGCGGCCAAATCGAAAATTGCCGCGCTGGAAGGGCGCCCTTTGCTGGTCGACACCAATGATCCTGCCCTCGACCGCGAACTGTGCGGCTGGCGCAGCGTGATTACCGGCTACGACGACAGGATTCTCTACCGGGTGGCGACCATCGAGTAGCAGGCGCCATAGTGTGTTGCTACACGCTGGTGTAATCTGCAGGTTTTCCACAGGTTCTGGAGGTGCATACGATGAAAGACGACGCATACTGGCGCGCGCAACTCTCGCCGGAGGAGTTTCATGTCTGCCGGGAGAAGGGCACCGAGCGCCCCTTTACCGGGGAGTACTGGGACTGCAAGGAGGAGGGCGTCTACAACTGTCGCTGCTGTGGCGAGCCCCTGTTCCTGTCCGACGCCAAGTTCGATTCCGGCTGCGGCTGGCCGAGCTTCTTCCAGCCCGCAGACGCCCAGGTCATTCTCGAGGCCCGCGATATCAGCCACGGCATGGTGCGCACCGAGGTCATGTGCAAGAAGTGCGGTTCCCACCTGGGGCACGTGTTCGAGGACGGACCGATGCCCACCGGGCTGCGCTATTGCATCAACAGCCTGTCAGTGAAACTGGATAAGGAAGCCGGCTAGCCGGGGACTGGTCTGGAGTGGGGGTTTGTTTTGGAGCGGGAAACGGCGGGGGTCGCCATCGACTTCGAACCGTGGGTTTTGGAGCGGGAAACCGGGTTCGAACCGGCGACCTCAACCTTGGCAAGGTTGCGC
>CAYTDW010000772.1:0-1856 GCA_964436585.1 uncultured Halioglobus sp.
CTCCAGCCACTGCTTCAAGTCGGTACTGGCCGCGCATCTTGCCAGCCTGCTGGCCTGGAGTGCCCTGGACGCGGGCGACCGCGTGGGCGGCCTGGTGTTCAATGGCGCCGGCCATCGGGAGGTGCGCCCCCGCCGCAGCCGCAGGACCGTGCTGGCGCTGATATCCGAGATTGCCCGCTACAATCTCGCCCTGCCCCTGGCGGCGCCCGCCACGACCCCCTTTGCCGATGCCCTGGCCACTCTGCGGCGCATTGCGCGACCCGGCAGCAGCCTATTCATCATCAGCGACTTCCGCGGCGCCGGCGAGCAGGACGCAAGGGAGCAGTTGTTCCAGCTGGCACAGCACATCGAAATCACCGCCATTGCCTGCGGCGACCCGCTGGAGACGGAGCTGCCGCGCGCGGGGCGCTACGCCGTGACCGACGGCAGGGCGCGCAGCGAGCTGGATACCGCCGACACCGGGCTGCGCAACACCTATCGCGCCCACGCCCGTGAGCAGCGCGAGCGGCTGGCAGGCGACCTGCTGCGCCTGGGTATTCCCCTGCTGCAGGCGACCACAAACCAGGCGCCCTTCAGCCTGCTGCAACAGTTTTACGGAGACCCGCGGCGGTGAACCCCGCAGATCCGCTGGCCCAGCTGCATCCGCTGCGGGAACCGCTGCCTATCAGCTGGTGGCCGCCTGCCCCGGGCTGGTGGTTGCTGGCGGCATTGCTGCTGGTATTGCTGCTGGCGCTGGCCTGGTACCTGCTGCGACGGTATCGCGCCCGCGCCTATCGCCGCGTGGCTCTGGCCCAGTTGGCCCGACTGCAGGCGGCCTATCGGCAACACGGTGACGCGCAGCAGTTCATCGCCCAAACCAATGCCCTGCTCAAGAGCGTGGCCCTGGTGTCCTATCCGCGCCGGGAGGTGGCCGCGAGCACCGGCGCCGACTGGCTGGCCTTTCTCAATGCGGGTCTGGCGCCAGACGCCCGCTTCCCTGCCGGGTTTGCCAATGGCGCCTACCTTCGGCGCGGCCCTGACATCGATATCGATCAGCTGCAGCGCAGCGCAGCAAGCTGGATCAAACGCCACCGGGTGACGCGATGATCGAATGGGCATGGCCCTGGATGCTGCTGCTGGCGCCGCTGCCCTGGCTGGTGCGCCGTGTACTACCGTTGGCACGCAGCCAGGAACCGGCCCTGCGGGCACCGTTCTACGAGGAGTGGCGACAACTCGGTGCCGGACAGGGCGCGCGCGGCGGGCACATTCGCACCCTGCCGGCCGTCGCCCTGTGGCTGCTGTGGCTGTTGCTGTTGCTGGCGGCGGCCCGCCCCACCTGGATCGGTGAGGCGATCGAGTTGCCCAACAGCGGTCGCGACCTGATGCTGGCGGTCGACATTTCTGGCTCCATGCAGGTGGAGGATATGCAACTGGGCAAGAATCTCGTGTCCCGAGTCGAGGCGGTCAGGCGGGTGGGCGCCGAATTCATTGACAGCCGCAAGGGCGATCGGCTGGGCCTGATCCTGTTCGGCAGCAACGCCTACCTGCAGTCGCCGCTGAGTTTTGACACCGCCACGGTCAAGCGCTTCCTGCAGGAGGCGCAAATCGGCTTCGCCGGGCAGGAGACCGCCATCGGCGATGCGATTGGCCTCGCCGTCAAGCGCCTGAAAGAACGCCCCGCCCAGAGCCGCGTGCTGATCCTGTTGACTGACGGCCAGGACACCGCGAGCTCGGTCCGGCCCCTCGACGCCGCGCAGCTGGCCACTGACCTGGGCATACGCATTTACACCATCGGCATCGGCGCGGGGCAGATGACTCTGCCGGGCCTGTTCGGTTCCAGCTTCGGCAGTCGCCAGGTCAATCCCGCCGCGGACCTC
>CAYTDW010000773.1:0-1852 GCA_964436585.1 uncultured Halioglobus sp.
CATAGACGGCGTTTTCCAGCCGCATTCGCTCCTTGATAAAGGCGTGCCCGGTTTTACTCTGCACCGCTTCGCCGCCGAGTGACTGGACGATGTCGATCGTATTCCATACCAGGCGCGGGTCGTGCACCACCCGCCCGGGGCCCTGGCGTTTCATGAAGGCCTCGGCCAACAGACCCACCACATAGTAACCCTCGACGAATTCGCCGCGCTCATCGAAGAAGAAACAGCGATCAAAATCGCCGTCCCAGGCCAGGCCCAGGTCAGCGCCATGCTCGCGCACCGCCGCGATAGTCGCGGCACGATTTTCCGGCTCCAGCGGATTGGGTACGCCGTTGGGGAAATTCCCGTCGGGCTCGTGGTGTAGCCTGATGAATTCAAAGGGCAGGTGCGGCTGCAGCAGGTCCACCACCCGACCGGCACCGCCGTTGCCCGCATCGACAACTATCTTCAGCGGTTTCAGGGCGGCCACATCCACGTAGGAGAGCAGGTGCCGGACATAGGCCGCAGAGGTATCGAGCTGATGAACCTGTCCCGGACGGGCAGCCGGCTGAAACTCATCCCGCTCCGCCAGGGCGCGGATATCGAACAGGCCGGTATCGCCGGATATCGGCCGGGAATCCTCCCGCACGAACTTCATGCCGTTATAGTCCTTCGGGTTGTGGCTGGCGGTAACCGCTATGCCGCCGTCCATCCCGGCGTGGGAGGTGGCAAAATAAATCTCCTCTGTACCGCACAGGCCAATGTCGTAGACATCCACTCCCTGCTCTACCAACCCCTGCACGAGGGCGGCCTTGATAGCCTCGCTGCTGAGCCGGATGTCGTGCCCGACAACGACCTGGCGCGGCTCGATGACCTGCGCATAGGCCCGGCCGATGCGGCGGGCGATGGCCTCGTTCAACTGGTCTGGCACCCGGCCCCGGACGTCATAGGCCTTGAAGCAGGTAATCGCTGTCACCGCCCGGCGCCCTGGTCTTGGGAATAATATTTGTCGTAGACAAAATTGGTCGCCTCGACAAAGCCCGGCACGCTGCCGCAGTCGAACCGGCGCCCCTTGAACTTATAGGCCATCACGCACCCTTGCCTGGCCTGTATCTGCAGGGCATCGGTCAACTGGATTTCGCCGTTGGCACCGGGCGGCGTCTCGCGAATGATGTCGAAGATGTCCGGCGTGAGGATATAGCGGCCGATAATGGCGAGATTGGAAGGCGCATCCTTGGGATCAGGTTTCTCCACCATCTGGTCGACGCGGTAGATGCCATCGCGCAGGCTCTCCCCGGCGATCACCCCGTAGCTGCTCACTTCATTGTGGGGCACTTCCTGAATTGCCACGATGGAGCAGCGAAACTGCTTGAACAGCTCCGCCATCTGGGCCAGCACGCCAGGCCCGTCATTCAGGCACAAATCATCCGACAACAGCACGCCAAAGGGTTCGTTGCCGATCAATGACTGGCCGGTAAGTATCGCGTGCCCGAGGCCCTTCATCTCGCGCTGGCGCACCATGGTGAAGACACCCTTGTCCAGCACGTTGCGAATACTCTGGAGGTACACCTCCTTACCGCTGCCTGAAATCTGATGCTCAAGTTCGTAACTGATATCGAAGTGGTCGGCGATGGCGCGCTTGCCGCGGCCTGTGACCATGGCGCAGGTAGTCATACCTGCGGCAATAGCCTCCTCTACACCGTATTGCACCAGCGGTTTGTTGACGATTGGCAACATTTCCTTCGGCATGCTCTTGGTCGCCGGCAGGAAACGGGTGCCGTAGCCGGCAACAGGAAACAGACACTTGGTAATTTTCATCACAACTCCCTGTAAACAACCAACCTACTTGCTGCGCCCGTACACATCCTCATAG
>CAYTDW010000774.1:0-1847 GCA_964436585.1 uncultured Halioglobus sp.
GTCGCGCAATGACTACGATATCTTCACTGCCCTGGCCGACCGGCTCGGCGCCAGGGATACCTTCACCGAAGGGCGCGACGAGATGCAGTGGGTGCGTTACCTGTATGAAACCACACGCGGCAATGCCGCGGGCAAGGGAGTGACACTGCCGGAATTCGACGCCTTTTGGGCCGGTGAACAGTTCAGCATCGAGGACCAGGTCGAGGATGCCTGCTTCGTCCTGGAGCGATTCAGGGCGGACCCGCAGGCCCATCCGCTGGGTACGCCCAGTGGCAAAATCGAGATCTTCTCGGAAACGATTGCGGGTTTCGGTTACGACGACTGCATCGGCCACCCCTGCTGGTTCGACCGGGACGAACTGCTCGGCAGCGGCAAGTACCCGCTGCACCTGGTGTCGAACCAGCCCCGCACCCGCCTGCACAGCCAGTATGACCACGGTGTCACCAGCCGGGAAGCCAAGATCCAGGGTCGGGAGGCGGCCCGCATGAACCCGGCAGATGCCGCCGCCCGGGGGATCGCCAGCGGCCAGGTGGTGCGCATCTACAACGACCGGGGCGCCTGCCTCGCCGGCATACAGTTGAGCGAGGACCTGCGCCCCGGCGTGATCGAACTGCCCACCGGCGCCTGGTTCGATCCGCTGGATCTGCTGGATCCCACAACGTTGGAAGTGCACGGCAATCCCAACGTGCTTACCGCGGATGTCGGCACCTCGCGCCTGGCGCAGGGTACGTCGGCCCACACCTGCCTGGTCGAGGTGGAGCGCTTTGAGGGGAAATTGCCCCGGGTAAAGTGCCATGCACAGCCAGCCACGACTGCAAAACTCTCAAGGAGACCGCAATGAACACCACAACAAGGCATCCCGCCCCCGAGTTCAGGCACTTCAGGGTCACGCCCTGTACACCGACCATCGGTGGCACTGTCGAGGGCATTCACCTATCGGAGCTGACTGCGGAATCCGCCGCCGAATTGCGCACCGCACTGTGGCATTACGGCGTGTTGTTCGCACGCGAGCAGAACCTTACTCCGGTGCAGCAGAAGCGGGTCGCCAGCTATTTTGGCGATGAACTGGAGAAGCACGTGTTCGGCGGCGCCATGGAAGAGCACCCCGAAGTGCTGCGGATCAAGATGGAAAGCGACAAGACCGGTAAACTGACCACCGATCGCTGGCATATGGATGTCACCTCCCGCAAGCACCCGAACATCATGTCCGTGCTGCAGGCCGAGGAAGTACCCTTCGGTGCTGATACCATGTGGGCCAGTTCCACCGCCGCCTGGGACAGCCTGCCCTACGCGATGAAGTTGTTTTTCCTCAACCTCGATATCGAGCATGACGCCGCCTTCATGGTGTTGCGGGCCGGATTCCCCAGATCCGGCGCGATGGCAGCGAAGCTGCTGGAACAGGATGAGTGCAACATCCACCCGGCCGTAGTGAATCATCCCGTCACAGGGCGCCTGTGCCTGTATATCGGCGATGGCTATATCAAGCGGGTGCACCGGTACTCGACCAATTTGAGCGAATTGATCCTCCGACTGGCCAACGAACTGCCCAGAACCCCGGAGTTCCAGGTACGCCACCAGTGGCGCAAAGGCGATGTCGCACTGTGGGATAACTACGGCACATGGCACTACGGTGTAACAGGCGATCTGGGTGATCAACCGCGCCTGCTGCATCGCGTGGCGGCGGTGTCGACAACCATAGTCCCCACACTCGACCGGGCGCGTGCAATGCGTGAGCTGCTCGAATCCGCAGCCTGATACCGGGGCCCGCCGCCCCTGATTTTCACCGAGGCGGAAAGACGCGCAGTACTTCCGGCGGCGCCGACTTCGCGAAGGCGGGACGGGTGACG
>CAYTDW010000775.1:0-1846 GCA_964436585.1 uncultured Halioglobus sp.
GCTGTAGGCTCGCCATACTTGCGCTGCAGGTCCTTGCCCAGTGAACCGGCATTGACACCGATGCGGATAGGTATGCCCTTGTCCCGGGCGCTGTCTATCACAGCCCGCACCTTGGCGTCACTGCCGATGTTACCGGGGTTGATGCGCAGGCAGTCCACGCCATATTCGGCGACCTTGAGAGCGATCTTGTGGTCAAAATGGATATCCGCCACCAGCGGCACATCCACCTGGGCGCGAATCTGCCGGAACGCCTCGGCCGCTTCCATGCTGGGTACCGAAACCCGGACAATATCGGCGCCGGCGTCGGCGATCGCGCGCACCTGCGCGACCGTGGCCGCCACGTCGCAGGTTTCCGTGTTGGTCATACTCTGTACGCTGATCGGCGCATCGCCACCCACAGCGACCCTGCCCACCATGATCTGGCGGCTTACGCGCCGCCTGATCGGACTGCCTGTTTTCATTCGTCACCTGTCCTGGAGTAATCACGGGCCGCGGGACCCATCACGCCTGCATCCGCGGGACTCGCGGAGGCCGCTGCCGGTTCCGGCGGCACCGTCTGCCACCACCAGACAGCCGCCACCAGCAATGCCAGCAGCACCAGGCCGATCACCACACCCGGGCCGGCATACCGCCGCTGGCGCAAAGGACGCGATTGCACTGTCCTGGGCGGGGGCTGCTCCTCCTCTCCCCGCAGGCGATCGTAAGCATCGAGCAGGCGTTTCTCATCCACACCCACCAGTTTGCCGTAGGCCTTGACGTAGCCACGGGCGAAGGCGGGATGACGCAATGCCTTGTAATCGTCACGCTCGATGATGGCCAGGTAGCCGGGCATCAGGTGCAGGAGATCGGCCACCTCTCGCGGGGACAGCCCGCGCGACTCCCGGGCGGCCTTCAACAACGCACCGGGCGTCACGAAGGCGTCGAGCTGGATGTCGCGATCAGCGCTCACGGTGCTACCGTCCGCTTGTAAGCCTCAAATTCCACCGAGTCAGGATAGAGGTTCTTCAGGGCCAAGGCGTAGCTGCTCTCCTCATTGAGCTGGCCTGACTCCCGCGCCAGCCTGACACCGAGCCAAAGCCCCCGGGCGCTTTGTTGGCGAACCACGCCGCGATAGGTAGCGTAGTACTTCCCGGCATTGGCCAGGTCACCGGCGTCGAAACGCAAATGGGCCAGTTCCAGCAGCGCGACGGCATTGGTGCGATCCATGGCCAGCGCCCGCACGAATGCCTCTTCGGCGCCCTCGGGGTCAAACAGTTGCACGCGGCACAGACCCAGGTTGACGAATGCCAGTGGGCGGCCGCTGTAGAGACTGTCCTTGACCACTGTCTCCAGCTGCCTGGCGGCTTCCTTGTAACGCTGCTGGGAAAAAAGGAAGGCTGCGAAATTATTGCGCGCCCGGGAAAAACTCGGGTTGACACTCAGCGCCTTCTTGAAATTTTCCTCGGCCAGCTCGTACTCGCCGGTGCTCTGGTACACCAGGGCGAAGGCCTCGTACACATCGGCATTATTCGGGTCGATTTCATAGGCCAGCTGGAGGTTGCGCTTGGCAGCCTCCCAGTTGCCCTCACCGACATACTGCCGGGCCAGTTCAACTCGCTCCTGCAACGCCTTTTCCGGCGAGTACTTCTCGGTAAATCCGCCCTCGGTGGTGGTGACACAACCCGCCACCAGGGCCAGCAGGACGGACAGGACGAGGTCTTTCAGCTTGTATCTCATGGCAGCCTTACCTTACTTGAATCGCCTGGATTTGAGCCGCGGCGCGATGGCGCTCGCTGCGCCGCGTGCGATCGACCACCTGCCCGACCAGCTGGCCACAGGCGGCGTCGATGTCGTCACCCCGGGTTGT
>CAYTDW010000776.1:0-1836 GCA_964436585.1 uncultured Halioglobus sp.
GGCGCCTCCACCAGGGTCTGGAGGTAGGCGCGTTTCGGGGGAACGCCGCCCGGACCCGCCGGCGACAGGCCCTTGAAAATGCCCAGGTCTACCGGCGTAAGCCACTCCTTGTCCGTTTTATCCAGGGCACTGCTGATGCACTGGCGCATCTCGCTGATATTGCCCGGCCATTCATGTTGCAACATGGACTGCTCTGCGTCAGGGGTGAACCCGGTCACCTTGCGATCCCGGCGGATCGCTTCCTGCACAAGGATCTTGTAGGCCCAGCGCAACACCGCCCGCTTGCGATCCCTTATCGGCGGCACCCGGATGGGATATGCGGCAAAAACACTGGCCAGCCGATCGTTGAGTTCGCCATGGCGTACCAGCTGCTGCAGGCTGTCCGGGAACAGGGCGATGATGCGAGCTGCGGGCAGGTAACGCGGCGGGCTGGTATCGGCCAGGACCCTGCTGCTGATCTGCCTGGCGAGTTTAAGCTGGACTTCGGGATGCATCAGGTGAGGTGACTTGAACACCAGTGTCCTGCCCGCGGAGCGCTCCAGTTCCCGGGCGATCCGGTTGAGGGCATCCTTGCGGCTGCGAAATTCCCTGCAGTCAATCGCCACCAGCTTATCCGGCGCTGCCCCGGTTTCCTGGTGGATAACCTTCGCCACGTAGAACTTGCCGGTGCCGCGCGGCCCGATGATTGCCACCGGCACATCCAGTTGCGCCAGGAAGATCGCCTGGTCGATGGCACCCTCCATGTTGTCGCCGACATAACCGTCGATCCTCTCCTCGACTGGTCGCGGCGCCACTACTGCCGCCGGGCTCGCCGCGTCGCCCGCCTGGCGCCAGTCCGCCAACGTGGACAACTCCGTCGCCAGGTGATGCAGCGCCGCTACTTCCGGTGCAAAACGGCCCTCCCCGGCGGAGGCCTCGGTGTACTCGAGCACCATGCAGCCCAACACCCGATCGTAAAGCCGCAGCGGATACAGCGCAGTGGGTGAGCCCGGGGAAGCGACGCTATCGCGCGTGCGCCACAGCTGGGTATTGGGTTTTCGCAGCAGCTGGCGGATCCCCCGCGGCATCTGCTTTTCGCCAATTCCCGTGACGTCGGGGCCGCCGCCCAGGCCGCCCGTCACGTAATCATAGCTGTCGTCGAAACGCCGGCGGTAAATCGCCACTGCCGCCACACCGCGCTGGCCGCAAGTAAGGGCCACCACGGCCGCAAGGTAGTCACCGGTATGCTGCGGGTCGGCGGCAATAGCGGCTAATGCGCGCAGGTAGGCATAAGGCTCACGCTGGCCAATGCCTTCCCCGAATATGCCGTCCGCGTGGGCGACACTGGTACCAAGTATCTGGTCATCGCGCGCACCTGCCGCTGTTATGTAATCACCTGCACCAACACGCTGCAGCCGCAACAGGGCTCTGTTGGCGGTGATCAATGCGGCCAGGGCGCTCTCTCCCTCTGCGCAATGGGCGAGCCCGATGCGAATCCGTGCGCCGCCCGCCAGCAGCGGGGCCAGGTGGGAAAGCAGGGCCTTGCCGATATCCCGGGCCTGATCGATGCCTACATCCCGCAAGGCTATGGGAATAGCCGTACCAACAGGCATGCCGACGTCGTCTCGCGAGGGCACAATCTGTTGCAGGCCGAAACGCAGGTCGATCATATGCCTGGCGCTATCGCCGCCGCGCCAGCCGTCAGTCGATTCGGGGTAATCCACCCCCAGCACGGCGACCACATCCGTTGCCTGCAAGGGCCGCGGGAAGAGTGGCTCGCGCCCGGAGGCGAGTTCGAACACTATCAGCACGACCGTGGCCCGACCCTGGCGCTCCTGCAGATAAAGGTATCCGCCG
>CAYTDW010000777.1:0-1833 GCA_964436585.1 uncultured Halioglobus sp.
GGTAACAAGACAGTGGTGTTCACGTCGTGAGCTACAAGTTGCCCGGCGACAAATCACGCGCGCTGCTGGAGCGCGGCCTGCCGCACCTGCGCAATGGCCTGCGCTATCCCGCCGCCGCCCTGCGCGCCGCCGGCCAGGGCTACGAAGCGCCGGCGCAGATGATCGTGGGCAGGGCCGAGGGCGATTATGTCTGGGACCTCGACGACAATCGCTACATCGACTTTCAGGGCGGCTGGGCCACCAACCCGTTGGGCAACTGTCACCCCGAGATCATCGAGGCAGTACACGCGGCGCACAGGCGCTATGGCTTCCAGTGGGAACATCCCCTGCGGATTCCCCTGGCTGAAAAGCTGGCAAGCCTGATGCCCGGCGGGGCCCTGCCGCGTTTCAGCTTTGAGGTGTCCGGTACCGAGGCGGTGGAGTCGGCCATTCACCTGGCCCTGTGCCACACCCGGCGCCGCTACATCATCAGCTTCACCTCCTGTTTCCACGGCGAGGGCCTGGGCACCAAGATGGTCAGCGCCTACAACAGCAACAGCAATCTTTACATGGAGGCCTGGGCCGGGGGCGTGCTGAAGGCGCCGTTCCCCTATTCGGAGAATATCCCCGCGGGCATGAGCCATGCCCAGTACTGCGAATACTGCCTGTGGTACCTGGAGACGCACCTGCCCGAGTTCGTGGTGCCGGCGGAAAACATTGCCGCTATCCTGATCGAGCCCGGCCTCGCCGAGGGCGGTAACTGGATTCCCAGCCGGGATTTCTTCCAGGGCGTGCGCCGCATCTGCGACAGGTACGACTGGCTGATGATTGCCGACGAGGTGCTCACTGGTCTCGGCCGCACGGCGAAGATGTGGGGTGTTGAGCACTACGGTGTGGTACCCGACATCCTGGTGGCGGGCAAGAATATGTCCGGCGGCATCGAACCCTGCGCCGGCGTTGCCGCCAGGGATGACATACTCGGCGATAACCCCAGGGCGACCGCCGGCAGCACCTTCGCCGGGACACCGGCGGGGTGCGCGGCCTGCCTGAAAACCCTGGAGATATACGAGCGCGACAATATTCTCGAGCACGCCGCCAAACTGGCCCAGATCGCCGCCCAGCGCATGGCGCCCTGGGAATCCCGCTACGGTATTGTCAGCCAGGTGCGAGCGCTGGGACTGCTGATGGGTGTGTCCTTCGCCGGGGAGTCAAAGCCCGATGAGGAGTTCTTCACCGCCCGCTCGGTGCGCCACGAAATGCTGCGCCGCGGCGTATGGGCCATCTGCGACAACCAGGCCCAGGTGCGCATGTACCCGGCCCTGAACATGCCACCCGAGACTCTGCTGGAAGGCCTGTCCATCATGGAGGAGGCGATCGAGGCAGTGCAGCGCAAGGGCCCATTGATCGGCAACTACCCGCCGCTGCCAAGCGGGAATGTGGGTTTCTAGCGCGACTTGCCGAATACCTGGGTCCAGTAGACTTTGTAGGTGCTGGACGGGTTGCTGACTTTGGCGGCGCCCAGTTCCCTGTAGCTGGAGCGCATCAGGTTCGCGCAGTGCCCCGGGCTGTCAATCCAGCCCTGTACCACAGCGCTGACGGCGCTGTACGAGGTGCCGGCGGCGATGTTCTCGCCAACCGCTGTCCAGCTGTAACCCGCACTGGTTGCGCGATCACCCACTGAGCTACCGTCCGAGCCGGTGTGGCTGAAGAAATTATTGCTTGCCATATCCGTTGAATGGCCCTGGGCGGCGCTCTCGAGTGGGCAACTCCAGGCCAGGGGCGGCACTGCCGGGAAAGAGCCATAGCTGCCGCACACCCGGGCCTGGGCCCTGGTGGCGTTGACCGTGTCCAGCA
>CAYTDW010000778.1:0-1832 GCA_964436585.1 uncultured Halioglobus sp.
GTGGTGATCGTTTTCATCGATTTGCTCTCTGCCCGCAACAAGCGCGCGGTGGAAACCCGCGTGCGCGACGCCCTTGAGATCGACCGGGCCCGGGTTCAGGTTGGGCGCATCTCACGCTTTGGTTTGCTGGAAATGTCGCGCCAGCGCCTGCGCCCATCGCTGGGTGAAACGAGCGCGATCGTCTGCCCGCGGTGCAACGGCCAGGGCAGCATCCGTGACACCAAGTCACTTGCACTATCCATCCTGCGCCTGCTGGAAGAAGAGGCCATCAAGGAGCGCAGTGCCGAGGTACGGGCAATAGTACCGGTGGACGTGGCCGCCTACCTGCTCAACGAGAAACGCGCGGCACTGACCGAGATCGAGCAGGTCAGTAAGACCCGCGTCCTGGTAATACCCAACCCCAATATGGAAACTCCCCACTTTGAGGTGAATCGGCTGCGCGATGACGAGATCGATGGCGAGCACGAAGTCAGCTACGCCATCGCCATCGCCGTACCGGAAGCCGACGCTATCAGTGACAGCCACAGCGCGGACATTCCTGTGCAGAGGGCTGCGGTCCAGGGCGTCACCCCGCCGGCGCCACCCATACCCGCTCCCCCGCCCGTGGCCGAGCCAGCGCTAGCACCCGCCCCGGTGGCAGCACCCGCACCGAAAAAAGGGTTGCTCGCCCGGTTGTGGTCGGGACTGGTGGGCACAGAGCCGGAACCGGAGGTGGAGGTGGTTGTTGCCAAGCCGACTGCCGCAGAAAAACCCGCTCCGCGCCAGAGCAGGAAACCCCAGGGCGATCGCAACCGGCGCCGGGGCGGTGGCAGGGACCAGGCTGAGCAACGCGCGCGCAACCAGGAAAGTCGCAAGCAGGAAACGCAGTCGGAGGAGGAGCGAGAGCCGGCAAAGCGCCAGCGCTCTGAGGAGAGCGGACGCGGTGGCCAGGGGCGTCGCCGGGGAGGCCGGGATGGACAACGGCGCCGCCCTGAGGCCGTCGAGGAAGCGGCTAACGAGACCCTGGATGCCGTAGCCCAGGAACCGCAAGAGACTGCGGACAACGAGAGCGAGCCCGACGCGAGGGATAAGCCTCGCAAGCGCCCCAGCGACATGAAGCGTGGCGAACCCCAGCGCAGGCGTCGCAGTCGGGGTCGCAGGCCAGATGCAGAAGCAGGCATGGGTGCCGCTGCGGAAGGTGTTGACGAAGAGCAGGCGTTTGAGGGAACGCTAGTCACGCAGGATATACCCGAGGCGACAGCTGAAGCCGGCAGCGGCAGCCTTGCGGCGGTTGTGGCAACTGAACCGACAGGAGAGGCAGTTGCACCGGGACAGGTCGAACTCCCGCTGGACGCTGCAGCGGAGCCGGTGGCAACCCAGCTGCCGGCGGAGGTCCCGCGGCCCGGGCCAAGCCCTCGCGTCTCCACCCCCACCGCCGAAATCACCGCTAACGTTGCGGTTCAGGCAGTGCCAAAGGCGCTCGGTGTCACCGAACAGGGCCGGGCAATCAACGACCCCAGGGTCCAGGCCCGACCGGTTGGTGCAGTGGAAATTACCACCGCCCGCCGCCCCCTGTTTGGCGATTTCGTGGCTCCGCCGGTGGTACCCAGAGAAAGGATTGTCCAGCGCGCAGGCAATGATCCGCGCGGACCGGTCCTTCAGGAACAGCACTACGCTGAAGCCGCGGGCCAGTCCTGAATAATACTGTCACAGGGGGCGTCTCGCCCCTTGTGTCGCATTTCCATAACTGTATAATCTCGCGTGCCCCGCTATGGGGCTAGCGTAGAATCTGGTTTTTCGGTGGGCTGGCTGAGTGGTCGAAAGCGGCGGTCTTGAAAACCGTTGAGGGTTTA
>CAYTDW010000779.1:0-1829 GCA_964436585.1 uncultured Halioglobus sp.
GACATCCCCCATCAGGTCATTGAAGGCGCCCTCCAGGCCGTTGAGCTGGGATTGCACGGACAGGCCCAAATCGAAGTTGCCACACATCAAATCGCTTCCCCATTCGACGCCGGCGCCGACTTCGAAGGTCTGGGCCCGATTGCTGGCCGGACGGGCGATGGGCTGACCGCCGCCGATCAGGTAATAGATATCATCGTTCACCGCCCCGACGTCACCGATCCGCGACAGCGCCAGGATCAACAGGCTATGAATGAGCGTCTTGTTCGTTGTCATCGCTAGTCCCCGCTATGAAAAATCAGCTCCTGGCCGACCTGCTCGCAGCAGCGATAGGTGCGCCACAGGTGCCAGGCGTAGCCGGTGGAGGGGTTGAGCCGGTCCCGATAGGAATCGACGAGGCTAAAAGTGTCGTCGATATCCGGCAGGGTCGTGCAGCCAGGATTGCCGCCCGGCACCAGCTGCTGCCACAGGTAGGTGCCGCCGGCACCCGGTGGCCAGTAGCCGGCCCTCGCGCCCCACAGCGCCGGCCAATACACATGGGGCTGCGCCGTTCGCGTGATGATGTCGGCGACCCGGTGCACATTGACCACCGCGGACTTGTAGTCGTGACCCTGGTTCACAAAGCCGATGCGCGGGTAGAGCGGGCCGAAGTGGGTCGTTCCCCTGCTGATCGATCGCCCTGCGTTAGCCAGGGTGAGGGGTGTTTCCACCGTGGGATCGCGCCAGTTGGGATCCAGTACCGACAGAAAATACGGCCGATAGGGATGGGCCCCCGGCGGGCACACCCAGGGTGTCGCGTCCGCCAGCGCCGCGAAGAGTAGGTTGCCGGCACTGCCAATGGCGTCGGCATTTTCGAAGCGCAGGGCCTGCTCGTTGTGGCGGGTCGCCCCTTCCGTATTGCTGCCGCCCCGCTGGGCCAGGTCGTTGGGAGGTGCAAAGGCGGCCACGTCCAGCCAGGGGTTTTCCCCGGTGTTCTGGTAGGCTGAAATCACCACATCCGGTATGTTGTGCCGGACCTTGATGGAAAAATCGAACTCGCAGACCAGCGCCTCGCAGGTCATCCACACACACAGGCCCACCGCTTGCCAGGCCATGCACCCCACCTCGGTGGATAGCTGCAGGATCTGCGCACTGGTGATGGTATCCCCATCCGCGGCCTGCGTGTGGTGATGCGCCAGGCTCATCAATGCCAACAGAACAAGGGGGCGCAATCGCGTCATGGCCCTGCGCCTGCGCGATACGCCCGCAGGCGCGTTTTGGCCTCGGCCACGCTGTACACCCCATAAAACACATAGCGGTCATCGAGTACGATGGCCGGTAGCGCATCGATGCCGTGGCGCCAGGCGAGGACCAGGCCGTTGACCTGCGCATTCAGTTCACTGAAGAACCCCTCCCCTTCCAGCGCGAGGATCTTCTGGGCGATGTGTTTCGGGGAGGTCGTCGCCCGGTTGACAGTGTGGCGCGACAAGCCGCGCACCATCCGCTCTGGCCCATCCAGCCGAATGATCGCCGCCGCCGTGCCATCGAGCTGAACGGGTGGCAGGGTGGCGGTGGTGTACACCGTGATCGCCTCCGCCCTGGCCAGGCTGTGGGTCAAAGTGATGGCCAACAGGGCGAGGGTAGTTTTTGGGTGTTTCATGGGGCGATACCCCGGGCCTGATCGATCTGCCGGGCGATCTGTTTGGCGGCCTCCACTTCACTGCAGCCGGTGCGTCGCATCAGTTCGGCGCGCTGAGCTTTTTCATGTTTCTCGGTCATGGCCAGGGCCAGCATCAGGGAGGGCGGCACACAGCGGAACAGGGTTTCCAGGTTTTCCGACAGCAGCACACCCT
>CAYTDW010000780.1:0-1824 GCA_964436585.1 uncultured Halioglobus sp.
GCCCCGGCGCGCACACCGCCGACGCCACTGCAGCGCCCCTGCAGCGCGAATGTGCGGTGCTGTATACCTCGGGCAGCACCGGCAAGCCCAAGGGCTGCATCCTCAGCAACGATTATTTCCTGCGCAGCGGGCGCCGCTACGTTGAGCTCGGCGGGCTGTGCGCGCTGGAACCGGGCCGGGAGCGACTGGCCACACCCCTGCCCCTGGTGCATATGAACGCCATGGCCTGTTCGACGCTCGCCATGGTGATGACGGGCGGCTGCCTGGTCCAGCTCGATCGTTTCCACCCGCGCAGCTGGTGGCCAACGGTGCGCGCCTCCCGGGCGAGCATTGTTCACTACCTGGGCGTCATGCCCGCCATGCTGCTGGGGATGGAGCCGCAACAGGGGCCCGGCGGCGATGATTTTTCGGGGCAGGTGAAGTTCGGCTTCGGCGCCGGGGTCAATCCCCGCCACCACGCGGCGTTCGAGCAGCGTTTCGGCTTTCCCCTGGTCGAGGCCTGGGGCATGACGGAAACCGGTAACCACGGCGCCATCGTCGCCAACCTGGAGCCGCGCCATGTGGGCAGTTGCTGCTTCGGCGTGCCGCCCGCCCACCTGGAGACCCGGTTGGTCGACGAGGTCGGCGCGACGATCGCTACCGGAGAGCCCGGCGAACTGCTGCTGCGCCATCGCGGCGAGGATCCCCGCCGGGGCTTTTTCAGCGGCTACCTGAAGAATCCCGAGGCGACCGCGGAAGCCTGGGCGGGCGGCTGGTTCCACAGCGGGGACGTGGTGCGCCAGGATGCCGCCGGCGCCATGTACTTCGTGGACCGGCGCAAGAACGTCATCCGTCGCTCGGGGGAGAATATCTCCGCCCTCGAGGTGGAGGCCGGCCTGGTGGCGGACCCCGCCATTGCCATGGTGGTGGTCTGCCCGGTGCCGGACGATGTCCGCGGCGACGAGGTGATGGCCTGCATCATCCCCGCCCCGGGTACCGCCCGCGAATCGCAGACCGCGACCGACATCACCCGGCGCTCCCTGCAAACGCTCGCCTACTTCAAGATCCCCGGCTATATCGCCTTCGTCGACAGCCTGCCCCTCACCCCTTCCGAGAAACCCAGGCGCGGGGATATCCGGGCGCTGGCGCTGTCCATGTTGGAGCGTGGGGAGTGCTACGATGTACGCCATCTCAAGCAAAGGCCGAGGACATGAGCAGCCCCGCCAGCTACCGCGACATCGCCCTGGTCTGCCCCATCAGCCTGGGCTACAGCAAGACCAGCGAACACAGCGCCAGCTGGTTTATCGGCAGCGTACTGCGCGAGCTGATCGCGGCCGCCGGTATCGGCAAGGACCAGGTCGACGGCCTGGCCGTATCCAGCTTCAGCCTGGCCCCGGACTCCGTCAGTTTCCTGAGCCAACACTTCGACATGACCCTGCGCTGGCTGGAGCAACTGCCTTTCGGTGGCGCCTCCGGCATTCTCGCCATGCGCCGTGCGGCCCGCGCCGTGCAACTGGGCGACGCCGATATCGTCGCCTGTATCGGCGGCGATACCGCGAGTCGGGGCAGCTTTCGCGAACTGGTGGCCAACTTCAGCAGCTTCAGCAACAGCGCCGCCTACCCCTATGGCAGCGCGGGCCCGAATGCGCCCTTTGCGCTGATCACCCAACATTATATGGATGCCTACGGCGCGAGCCGGGAAGACTTCGGCTGCCTGGCGGTGAGCCAGCGTTACAATGCCCGCCACTTTCCGGGTGCCCTGCTGGGCGACAGGCCGCTGAGCCTTGCGGATTACCTCGGGGCGCGCAGCATCTGCACGCCGCTGCTCCTGTACGACTGCGTCAT
>CAYTDW010000781.1:0-1821 GCA_964436585.1 uncultured Halioglobus sp.
ATGACGGTCGTCGGCGTCGTCCGGCCGGGGTGGCTCGCTATAGACGGCCGTGGTCATACCGCCGAGCAGGTTAAAAAAGGTACAACCGTAGCGGCGACAAATGTCCCAGAGGCGTGACTTGGTGAATTTGCGGCTGATGACGCAGGGCAGCCCCATCTTCAGGGCGTTGCCAAGAGTAATCAGCTGGGCGTTGGCATGGGTAAGGGACAATCCTGTATACAACACATCGCTGTCCTGCAGACCCAGCAGGGGACCAATACTGGCCACACCGTCAAAACGGGCGTAGGAGGAAACGATCGCCTTGGGATCGCCGGTGGTGCCTGAGGTAAACAGCATCTGCATGGGCTCACGAGGATCTGTTACCGCAACTGGCAATGGCTTCCCCGCCCAGGGCGGTAGAGCGGATACCCATTGCACCGGCAGCGGAGGTTTTTCCGGCAATGCCTCCAGGGCGCCGGTGGACACGACCCACAGCCACTCGAGCCCCGGGGTTCCTGGCAAAACGGCGAGGACTTCCTGCAGCGCATAATCGGCGATAATGGCGCCCCTGCACCCGGGGAAATCCAGCATATACACCAACTTTTCACCCCGCGTGCGGGGATCGACGGGTACGAACACCGTACCGCAAATAGAAGAAGCGACCATCGCTTCGACGAATTCAGGGTGGTTCTGCATTACCAGGGCAAAGCGGTCGCCCCTCGACATGCCCGCGGCGTCCAGGGCCAGGGCGAGTCGTTGCCCGTTGGCCCATAACTGGCCATAGCTGCGCTGTTCATCTGCCAGTTCGCCAGTTGCCGCTACGCTGACAAAGGTGAGGATATTGCTGTCTTGCCGGGTATTGGCCCGCGCCGCAATCAGGTTGGCGAAAATAGCCTGGTCAGCCATAGCTCTGGGCGTCCACGGTCAGCGAGAAAGCAGGGTCATAGCCATCGCCGCGGCGTCACTGCCGATGAAACCCCCGCCGTTTTCGGCCAGGGCGATACGCGCACCCGCCACCTGTCGGTCGCCCGCCTCGCCACGCAGTTGTTCCGTCAACTCAACGATCTGGGCGATGCCAGTGGCGCCGATAGGATGCCCCTTGCGCATCAGGCCGCCGGAGGTATTCACCGGAAGCCTGCCACCCAGTTGTGAATGACCGGCCTCGACAAAATGCCCACCCTCCCCCCTGGCGCACAGGCCGAGATATTCGTAATAGAGGATTTCCGATGGAGCGGGAGCGTCGTGCAGTTCCACGCAATCCAGGTCGGTGGGACCGATACCCGCTGACTCATACAGCAGGTTCGCACAGCGCTCGGCCACGGTCTCCTCGCCGGCAGCGTAGTCCCATCCACTGTGCAACTGGGCGGCCTCGACCCTGATCATCCTGGCCATTCCCAGTTGCCGCGCCTTGCGCTCGCTGACCAGCACCACCGCGGCCGCCCCGTCGCCGATAGGCGAACACATGGGCAGCGTCAGGGGCCAGGAAACCTCCCGGGCATTCAATACATCCTGGACAGAGATCCGGTCACGAAATTGCGCCTTCGGATTGAGGCTGCCATGGAAAGAATTCTTGGAGGAGACCGCGGCAAACTGCTCGCGGGTGGTGCCGTAGCGCTGCATATGCTCCATGGCCCAGATGGCATAGATATCCATGAAAAGCGACCTGGAAGTTCCGCTGCCCTCGCTGTCATGGCTGGCGCCACTGGCATCGAGGCGCCGACTGATTCCGGCCATCACCGCCGCCATCGACTCCACATCGACAGCGCCGGTGAACACTGAAAATGTCTTCAGCTTGTCCTCGTGGTAAAGCTTTTCCGATCCGCAAGCCAGGACCACGTCATA
>CAYTDW010000782.1:0-1809 GCA_964436585.1 uncultured Halioglobus sp.
GGTTTTGCCGAGGATAGTGACGGACAGCGCTACAATCCCACCCAGTTCATCCAGGGTGTGCGGGAACAGGTAGACCAATGGCGACGCCTGCCAAACCCTGAGAGCTGGCGCGTTACGCCGGAAACTGCCCGGCTGCTGCAGCATTGGCGCAGCCACAACTTTCAAAGTATTCGACCTTTTTTCTGCCAGATTGAAGCGGTGGAAACGGCCGTTTGGCTCACCGAAGTTGCCCCGCAGGTGGGTAAACGAGGGGATGCCTTTTGGGACCACATTCGCAGCGCCAACGAACAGGCCAACCCCGACCTGCTGCGCGTCGCTTTTAAGCTGGCCACCGGGGCGGGCAAAACAATGGTAATGGCCATGATCATCGCCTGGCAGACCATCAATGCTGTGCGCCATCCCACCAGCACCCGCTTTGCCCGTGGCTTTCTGATTGTCACCCCCGGCATTACCATCAAAGATCGCTTGCGGGTATTGCAGCCCAATGACCCGGATAGTTACTATGCCCGGCGCGAACTGGTGCCCAGCGATATGCTGGATGACCTCGGCCGGGCCAAAATTGTTATTACCAACTACCACGCCTTCAAACTGCGGGAACGTCTCAACATTTCTTCCGGTGGCCGCAAGCTGCTGCAAGGGCGCGGGCCGGAGCTAAACACCCTGGAAACCGAAGGGCAAATGCTGCAGCGGGTGATCCCCGATCTGATGGGCCTCAAAAACATCCTGGTCATTAATGATGAAGCCCACCACTGCTACCGGGAAAAGCCAGACAACGAAGATCTCGACGAGCTGCGCGGCGAGGAAAAAGAGGCGGCCAAAAAAGAGAACGAAGCGGCCCGGCTCTGGATCACAGGCATTGAAACGGTAAAGCGCAAGCTGGGCGTACGCACCGTCTTTGACCTGTCGGCCACGCCTTTCTTTTTGCGCGGTTCCGGCTATGTAGAAGGCACCCTCTTTCCTTGGGTGGTCAGCGACTTTTCCTTGATGGATGCCATTGAGTGTGGCATTGTCAAACTCCCACGTGTGCCAGTATCCGACAATATTCCGGGCGGGGAGATGCCCACGTTCCGCAATCTTTGGGACAACATTCGCAACAAAATGCCGAAGAAAGGTCGGGGCAAGGCCAGCAAAACGCTGGACCCGCTGAGTCTGCCCTCGAACCTGCAAACCGCCTTGCAGGCCCTCTACGGCCATTACGAAAAGACCTTCAACAGCTGGCAAGAAGTGGACATCGTCACGCCACCGGTGTTTATCATTGTGTGCAACAATACGGCCACCTCCAAGCTGGTTTACGATTACGTCTCTGGCTTTCACCGGACAGATGAGGACAATGGCACAGAGACCTTTCACGAAGGCCGCCTGCCGCTTTTCCGCAACTATGACGAATACGGCAACCGCTTTGCCCGGCCCTACACCCTCCTGATTGACAGTGAACAGCTGGAATCTGGCGATGCGCTGGACAAAAATTTTCGCGAAATGGCCGCGGATGAGATTGAGCGTTTCCGGCGGGAGATTGTGGAACGAAGCGGCAACCTGGCCGATGCCGAACACCTGACTGACCAGGATTTGCTGCGGGAAGTGATGAATACCGTGGGTAAAGAGGGTCGGCTGGGCGGGCAGGTGCGCTGCGTGGTTTCCGTCTCCATGCTGACGGAGGGGTGGGATGCCAACACGGTAACCCACGTTTTGGGCATTCGTGCCTTTGGCACGCAGCTGTTGTGTGAGCAGGTAGTAGGCCGGGCGCTGCGCCGCCAATCCTATGATTTAAACGAAGAAGGGCTATTTAATGTGGAATATGCCGATGTCCTG
>CAYTDW010000783.1:0-1807 GCA_964436585.1 uncultured Halioglobus sp.
CGGCCGAGTGGTGGTTGCGGCCGGTGATCAGGGCGGCGCGCGTCGGCGAGCACAGGGCAGTGGAGTGGATGTTGTTGTAGCGCAGGCCGTTGGCGGCCACCCGGTCCAGCGTCGGCGTGGGGATCACGCCACCGAAGGTACTGGGCACGCCGAAGCCGGCGTCATCGGTGATAATCAGGAGGACGTTGGGCGCATCGCTGGGGGGCACGATGCGCGGCGCCCACCAGGGTTTCGACTGCAGCGCATCATTTTTTATAACACCGCCGAATTCCGGGTCCGGCGCGGGCAACTGCTTGCCACTGATGGTGGTCGTCGCACCGGGTGCGCCCAGTGTACCCGTCACCTGCTGGCCGAAACTCGGCGCGCTGGCCAGCAGTGCAAGGGCCAGGCCTGCCGCCTGGAAGGGCCTGCGTAACATCACCTGAGTCATCGTCTACTCCCTGGGCAAAAACCCCAATAAATTTGAACGCAACTGAGCCTGTTCCCGCTGCCTAACAACTATCGGAGACAGTGAAACCCGCCGCAGTATGGCGCCGGATTTCCAGACTTCTATTGTCTTTGCCAGCTAAATAGTTGTTTAATTAGGCCAGCATCAAACCTCGTCTAGCAGGCAGCTGACCCGCCCCATGCCAACCAGAGCGAACCCACGGGCGTCGATCGCTGCCAGCGTTCCGCCATTGCCCTCGGCGGGCAATATCCGTCTTTCAGTGCTCACGGCCGTGCCTGCAGTCCTGCGTGAGTTCGGACATGAACCGCACACTGTACTTGCGGCATTCGGTCTAAGCCCCGAGGCGATCGCTGAACCGGACATCCTGGTCCCCTTCAGGAACGTGGACGGGCTGTTACGGCACTGCCGCGATATCACCGGGTGCGAGCATTTCGGTCTGCTGGTGGGGCAGAGAGTCAGGCTGAGTTACCTCGGGGTGCTGGGTTTTGCCATGAAGAGTGCAGACAATGTAGCTTCTGCCCTGGACGACCTTTGCCGATATCGCGCGCTGCACGACCAAAGTGCGCTGATAAACCTGACCCGGAATTCAGACCTGGTATCCCTGCAGTATCTGGTAACGCAGCCTGCGGTCACCGCGCCGGACGAGGTGTATGACTGCGCTGTAGCGACGGGTTGCAGCCTTCTGCGGGACCTGTGCGGCCCGGATTGGAAACCCTCCCGGGTGATGCTTAACCGCAAAAAGCCGGCGAATCCGGCACCTTATGAAAAGTTCTACCGCTGCCCGATCCTGTTCAGTAACCACTGCTCCGGGCTGGAATTTCATTCGCGCTGGCTCCGCGTCGCGCCGATCGGGGCAGATCCCCTGCTGTATCGACACATGAAGCGAGAGATTCGGGAAGCGAGCGATGCTGCGCAGGAAGGCGCCGCAGACCTGCTATCATCCCTGCGTCTGTTGCTTTATAGCCAGCATTGCAATCAGGAGCAGGCGGCCGCCCTGCTGGGTATCAACACTCGTACCCTGAGGCGGCAGCTGATGTCCGCCGCCACAACCTTCAGGGCTGAACTCGAGACGTCGAAGTTCGCCCGGGCCAGGTCACTGTTGCTTGAGTCCGAATTGAGCAGCCTGGAGATCGCAGACACGCTGGGCTACGCTGACCTGAGCGCATTCAGTCACGCGTTTAAACGTTGGTCCGGTTTGAGCCCGGCCGTTTGGCGCCGCTCTGCCAGGGGGCGAAGTTTGGCCTAATAAGACAATCAATTGATCTGCAGAAGCAATACCGGTCCGCAAGCCCTGGGCCATAATCAGTCGCGTCCCTGCCTGTCCGGCTGTATGCAATCTGGTAATTGATATTCCAACCA
>CAYTDW010000784.1:0-1806 GCA_964436585.1 uncultured Halioglobus sp.
GCGCATTTTCCGGGTGACCGTTGCAGTCGGTCCAGGCCCAGAATTTTTCGATAATCCAGGCGGCCTGGCCGAGCGGTGAGTCCGCCAGCGCGTAGCCGAGGGTCTGCGGGCGCGTGGATTGTTGCTTGGAGTAGCCGGAATCCCACTCCTGGTAGTGCTGCATGCCTGCGAGCGCGCGCTGCTCCAGCTCCGTGAGGTTGTCGAGCGGATCCGGTGTCGCCACCACCAGGTTCAGGTGGATGGCCTGGCAGTGCGCGGTATCCCGCATACCTATCGCGGTCGTTACTGCCGAGCCCCAGTCACCGCCCTGGGCGAAGTAACTGTCGTAACCGAGACGGGCCATGAGTGTCGCCCAGGTATCGGCGATCTTCTCGACGCCCCAGCCCGGGACAGTCGGCTTGCCGGAGAAACCATAGCCGGGCAGCGAGGGGCACACCACGTGGAACGCGTCCGCCGGATCGCCGCCGTGCGCCGCCGGGTCCGCCAGCGGGCCGATGACCTTGAGGAACTCGACGACCGAGCCCGGCCAGCCGTGGGTAAGCAGCAGGGGGCGTGCGGTACTGACCGGCGAGCGCACATGAATAAAGTGGATGTCGAGTCCGTCGATCGTGGTCATGAATTGCGCAAAGGCATTGATCCGCGCCTCGCCTCGCCGCCAGTCATAACGCTCCGCCCAGTAGTCGCGGACCTGCCGCATGTAAGCCAGTGGTACACCCTGGCTCCAGTCGTCGGGGGTCTCCTTCTCCGGGAAGCGCGTGAGTGCCAACCGCGCCTGCAGGTCGGCAATGCTCTGGTCCGGAATGTCGATCCTGAACGGGCGAATATCGGTCATCTGTCGTTGCTCCATCTGGATGGCCTGAAGTATAGGCGGATTTGGCGCTGTGCTACCAGCGGCCCTGGCCCGGCCGTGGCAGTTCGGCAATGGATGTCACGGCACCGGGCTTGACTGCCGCAGCCGGTTCACTCTTGTGAAAGCGCGCTCAAAGGGCTTGTGGATCCACACGGGAAACAGGCGCTTGAGCAATTCCAGCACATAGGCATCCGGGCCAATCAACTGCCGCATCCGATTGGCCTTGACCGCTTTGACAACCTTTCTGGCAAGTGCGTCCGGTGACCTGCCGAAGCGGTCAACCAGCGCGGCCATTTTCCTGGTTTCCTCATCGTCGCCGGACTGCGCCATGGCTGCGTTCAGTATATTGGTGCGGATTGCGCCGGGATGAATACTGGTCACGCCAATGTTGTGACAGGCCAGTTCCACGCGCAACGCCTCGCTCAATGATTTGACTGCCGCCTTCGACGCCGAATACGAGCTCTGGTTGGGAAAGGCAAGAAACCCTGCCATGCTTGAGGTGTTGATGATATGACCCTCACTCTGCTTTTTGAGGTAGGGCAGGAAAAAGTGGCAGCCGTAGATCACACCCCACAGATTGACGCCCAGCAGAAAGTCAAAATCGGCCAGGGTGTGGCCCTCGAAGCTCTTGTTCAGGGTTATACCGGCATTGTTGAATAACAGGTGGATGGCTCCGTGCACCTGCTCGATTTCAGCGGGCAGACCGGCCATGCGTTCACGATCGGCCACGTTGACGATATGCACGCTGCAACGGCCGGCGGCAGACGCCAACAACCGTTGTGTCTCAAGCAGTCCGGGTTCATTGATATCACACAGGGCAATACTGCAGCCCTCGGCGGCGAAGGCCTGCGCGAGCGCCCGGCCAATTCCGCTACCCGCACCGGTGATAACCGCGACTTTACCTTCGAGATTCTTCAAAGCGTTCTCCGGTGGAGTATTCAATCCAGGTAACGCGC
>CAYTDW010000785.1:0-1805 GCA_964436585.1 uncultured Halioglobus sp.
CATAGGTGGAGCGCTCGGCGGCCTTCGGGATATACCGCGTCAACCACTGCTTGAAGCCGGGACGAGCCATCAGCGAGTGCTGCACGCCCCACAGCAGCATCAGCAGGATATTCACTGCCAGACCGACCGCCAGCGCCACCGATGGGCCGGTATTGACTGTCCGGGGCAGCAGCAGGTCACCCTGGTACAGCATGAATACGGCAAGGCCGCCCATCCCCACGGCGTAGGACAGCAGTGCGTAGGCGAACACAGAAAAAGTTTTCATGCGGTATCCCTCGTTTGCATCGTCCCGAATGGGGCAATCGCAAACTGCGCTTGCAGCCTAGTCCGGAACCGGGCATAGCGCCAGTTGGGCCAGTATTTTCCAATCCGGACATGAGCCTGAAGGAGGCAGGTAAGGAAGTCCTCAAGCCGCCGGTTTTCGGGATCGATTAATGTCTCGAAATAGTTTCTCCCGGGCCTTGTTCAGGCGTCGGGCCGCCTCATTGTCGCTGCATTGGAAGGCGATGTCATCCAGTTGCTTGAAGGTGACTCCCGGCTTGAGATACTGGCTGGCATCGGGCAGCGACTTGAGCTTGTCATAGGGCGTCATCAGGTTGGCGTAGGGATAGCGCTTCCTGCGCTTGCCTTTGGCGTCGATGATCTCCTCGGGGAAGAAACAGGGCCGGTGGAAGTTCAGGTAGGGTGACAGGACATGTACCGTGAACGCGTTTACCTGCTGGGCATAGCGTCCGGGGATATGCTCATACCCCAGGTGCTTGCGTACCGTAGAGCCATTTTTGCTTTCCACCAGGGCGTTGTCATTGGTTTGCCGGGACCGGGATTTGGTGAGTTCGATGCGCAGCTTCTCCAGCAGCCCGGCGACCTGGCGATTGATGTATTCCGAGCCGTTGTCGGAGTGGAAGCCGTGGATGACGAAGGGTAATGAGTCCAGGAGCTGCTCCAACGCCGGGAGCAGATAGCGTTCACTGATCTTCTCCACACTGACGATGAGCTGCATCTGGGTGACCTCGTCGACGGCGTTGACGTGGTAGAGCCCCTTGATGCCGTCCTGATCGCCCTGGTGCACAGAATCCACGCGCAGGAAACCGGGGCGGCCATCGGGAAAGGGTTTGCGGCGCTCGCCGATCCTGACCGGACTGGGGCGGGTCTTGTCGATGTGGTGGCGCTGGCGTTGGTAGCCGGCCGAGTGGCGCAGGTTGTACAGGTGGCCGTTGGAGATGTGGGCCAGGCGCTCGAAGCGGGTATCGCCGAACACGTAATAGGCACGCTCGCAGAGCTTGCGGGTGGCGGGCCCGGACAGGGTGCCGTGCAAGGTGTCGACCTCGGCCAGGAGGCGGATATCGGCCTCCTGGTAGTGCCGGGGAAAGGCATTGGCAGGTTTGCCCCGGTGGTCCCGGATCCGGCCGGTCTGACGGAACTGTTGGATCAGGCGGGTGACCTGAGCCCGGGAGAAGCCGGAGACCTTGATCAGGTAGTCCCTGACCAGGCCCTTCTCGGCCTTGCCCAGGCGCTTATAGCCGAGCTGGCGCAGGGTGTTCTCAATCCAGCCATAGGCTTCATCCCGGGCGGGTACTTTGAAATCCAGCGGGCCGGTGCCGGCCAGGAAAGCGCGGACCTCGTCCAGGGTCTGGAGGCGTTGGGAATGCAGTTTCACGATCATCATCCTCTGATGATCCCAAAACCGGGCTCTTCAGGCTCACTTCCGGGTGGAACCACGCCCCTCGTTCAGGCTCATGTTCCGTTGGACAAGGCTGGGCCTTGACTCCAACAGGCCGCTGCGGGTTTAATACGCGCCTCTCGCA
>CAYTDW010000786.1:0-1792 GCA_964436585.1 uncultured Halioglobus sp.
CCGGCGTCATGAGCCCGGGGCAGTGGGTGCGGATGTTCAATCCTCGCGGGCCAGTATTTCCCAGAGTCCGCGGGGTGAAACAATGTGCAGCTGTTCACTACCGCTCAACGCCAGGAGCACCTTGTCACCGGTAACGAATACATCGGCCTGGCCGGCGATTGCCGCAGCAATGATTGGTTCGTCATCTGGGTCCGGGATCGAAAATGGCGAGTGGGTCCCGGTGGTCAAGATGGCGTGCTCACGCAGCAGGTTTACGAATCCCTGGGTGACAGCTGCTGATTGGCCAAGCTTTTCGGGGAGAACCCGATCAAGCTCCGACAACACCGACTCGGAAGTCAGCAGGTCGTGAGATTGCAGTACAACCTCAAAGAGTTCAGCGCAGAGCCCCCTGGCGGTTAGAGCGCTGGCCAATACATTTGTGTCGAGGAAAACCCTCACGAAACGTCTCTGAAGACGTCCTCATCGGTAACGTATCCGGCGGCTTCGGCCAACGGTAACGCCTTACGTCTGAGTTCACGGAATCGCTCCACGGCGATTCGCTTGCGCAACATCTCGCGGGCTAAATCACTCTTCGTCCGGTGTAGCGACCTGGCCAGCTTTTCCAGGTCTCTTTCAAGCTGCTCATCGATGCGAATTGTCAGGGTACCCATAAGAATCATCCGACAAATGGTGTAAGACATTGTAATACTACTGCCGATCTGTGGCAACGGGTTTGTAAAAGAGGCTGATGGGCGATTAAAAGGTGTCGATGAAATTGGAGTAAAATACCCTGTTGAGTAGGAAGGCCAGCTAATCCTGGGGAAGGTCTATATGGCAATGATCAAGAAAAGCATCTCGGTCACTGATCAACTGGACCAATGGATAAAGGCCCAAATTCAGAGCGGGCACTATGGCAACGAAAGCGAAGTTGTTCGCGAGCTTATCCGGGAGCGGCAGATTCGAGAGCAGGCAGCGCAGGTTGACATCGAAGCTATACGCGCCGCTTTGATACAAGGGGAGCAAAGTGGATTAAGCAAACGCACACCGGACGCTATTATCAAGGCCGTCATTGAGCGTAAGCAAAAAATTGGCGAGGTATGAACTCTCGCAGGCCGCGGAGCGGGATTTCGAAAACATCTTTGACTATGGCATCGATACCTTTGGCCTCGATCAGGCGCTGTGTTATCAAAATGGCATGGAGTAACGTTTCGACAAGCTGGCCGGGCAGCCCAGGCTTTACCCGGCCGTGGATCATAGCCGCGCAGGCTACAGGCGCACAGTGTATGGCTCCCATTCGATCTACTATCGCCTTGATAGCCACGGTATGGCCATTGCGCGTATCCTGGGCCAGCAGGATCTCACCAACGCAATTTCTTGAGTTACGAGTCATAAATATTAGGCCCAGTTATGTAATCAGCCGGTCGGGGGTTCGATTCCTCTCGCCAGCTCCAATTGAATCCCGCGGCGCCCGCCCGCTCTTCCAGGGATCATTTCGATGACAGCTATCCGGGTACCCGACAGGGACCTGCTCCAGGACTGGCTTGACCAGGCCGGCACCGAGTACTACCTCTGCGGTCAGTGCGAGGGGTTGCACATCCGGGCGTTGCAGGATGCCAGGGGTGTCATCGACAGCCGCCTTTTCCTGGAGGAGTACGGGTTGCTATTGACCACTGAGCTGGAAATCCGGCCCGGTGCGCTGCTGCAGGTCGCGGCGGACCTGGGCCAGCTCAATATGGACTACCCGACCCTGAAGATCTTCCTGGACGTGGTGGACGAAGCCCAGGGGCGCGCGGTCGTCGACGAGGTGACCGAG
>CAYTDW010000787.1:0-1791 GCA_964436585.1 uncultured Halioglobus sp.
GCGAAGGCGGTGGCGGCTGGCGACGGGGCTATCCAGCTGATGATGGTCGATCTGCTGACGGCGCAGGCCGAGGGCGGCGAGCTGCCGGTGGGCCAATACCGGCTGGGGGATATCGAGGTGAGAGTGATGATGGTGCCCAGCGCGGGCCTGGTCGATCTCAACAGCGCCCCGGCGGAGGTGCTGGCCGCCCTGTTCGGTCTGGTGGGCGGCCTGGGCGAGGAAGACGCGCGGTTGCTGGCCCAAAGCGTGCTAGAGTCGCGCGGCGCTGCGGCGGGGCAGGGTGGCGCACGCTTCGATGCCATAGAGGATCTGCTGCGCGTTCCCGGCGCGAGCCGCGCCCTGCTCGACGCCGTGCGGGATTTTATCGTCGCGGGCGGGCCCGGCCAGGGGGCAACTGACTGGGCGCTCGCGCCGGAGCCGCTGCTGCAGGTGCTGGCCAGGGCCGACCCGGCCCAGGCGGAGATCGCGCGCCCGCGACGCGGCGGTGCGGCTGCAAGCTACCCCCGGGCAGTGGGCGGACAGGCAGCGCTTACGGCAAGCGCCTGGCGGGCGGACGCCATCGTGCGCTATGGGGATACACTCTGGTTGCGCCGGCGCTGGGTGACACTGGGGACGAATCCCGCCACCGCGCTGCCCTGGTACACGACCCGCACGGAGCCGCCGCGGGTGGTGGCGCAAGACAGCTATCTTGCAGGTGGATCAACAGATGCTTGAGAAGGGCCATAACTGGGAATTGTTCGGCTACGACATGCGCCATCTCGGCGGCCACTGGACCGCCGCCTGGCGCGATTTGCTGTGGGCGCACGATTCGCCGGTACGGGTGCGGCTGGATGAGCCGGTGGCCGTGCAGGCCGCCGGCGCCACCACCTGGTACCAGGGGGGCGCGCCCACTGCCGGCGCCGCCGGCTCCGGCTGCAGGGCGGTGCTGCTGCCGGATGAGCTGGTGCTGAGCAAGCAGATCCGGGTGCCGCCGCAGGCGGAGGGTGAGCTCGACACCCTGCTGGAACTGGAAGTGAGGGCCAGCAGCCCGTTCAGCGGCGCCGATACCCGCTGGGGCTGGAATGTGGTGGCGCGGGAGGAGTCCGCGCTGCGGGTTGCGCTGGCCATTGTCAGTGCCAGCGCGACCCAGGCGTTTCTCAGCCGCGAATACCCGTCCCGCGACAACAGTGACCAGGAAGTATGGGCCGATGTCGCAGGCGTGATGGTGGTGGTGCAGGGTTTTGGCGAAGGCCTGCGGGAGCGGCGCTATCGCCGCCGCCTGCTGCAGTGCGCCGGACTGCTGGCGGCGATCGCCCTGCTGTTGCTGGCCATGGCCGGCGCGGCGGCCGCGTTCAAGGGCGCCGAGTTGCAGCGCAGGGAACAGGCGTTCGCCGCCGCTACCGACGCGGCCGCGGAAGCGTCACGGCTGAAGGCGCTGCTGGCGCTGGCCAATGAGACCATCGGCGCCGCCAATCAGGTAGTGGCGCTGTATCCCAATCCCCACGCGGAGCTGGCGCGGCTCACGCGCCTGTTGGGTGACGATACCTCCATCAGCAGCTTTGCCATGGCGGGGCCCGATATACGCCTGCGCGGCAAGGCGGGCAACGCGGCGCAGGTGATGCAGCTGCTCACGGATGAGCCCGGCTATGGCGACGTGGTGGCGCCGCAGGCCATCACCCGTTTACCGGACGGCCAGGAGCAGTTCTATCTCAACTTCCGCGCAGCTGTTGAGGTGGCGCAATGAGCTGGTTGCGATCGCACCGCCGCACCGCCTGGATTTGCGGCGTCACCCTGCTGCTGCCGCTGCTGGTT
>CAYTDW010000788.1:0-1789 GCA_964436585.1 uncultured Halioglobus sp.
GTCCGCTACCTGGCAATGGCAGCCGCTGCCGCCCGGGCGGTGGCGCAGAACTTTTCGAGTGAGAAGATATCCCGGGAGCTGGCGGCCTTTATCGGCAGCGTGGTGGAAGGTAAACGGCAATGACTGAAGTGAGTGCATCCCAGGTCGGCCTGATCGAGCGTGTGCGCGAGGGCTGGTTCAACGGCAGGACCGGGGAGCTGGCGCCGGGTGTTCGCATCCGCTCGTCCCACACGGTGGTCGACGTGGGTTGCGGCGATGGCGGCCTGATCGGATTTTGCGCCGGACAGAGCGCCGAGGTGATATTCATCGACCGTGACAGCCACCGGCTCGCCGCCACCGAGGAGCGGATCAGGCAATCACCGGCACGGGCCTACCGGGCCATTGCGTCCGACTGCGATCCGATTCCGCTGGAGGACGCCATCGCCGACCTGGTGATCTGCACGGAAGTGCTGGAGCATGTGCCGGACCCGGCGGCTTTCCTGCGGGAGCTGATCAGGGTCACGCGGCCCGGCGGCCGCCTGCTGGTGACCGTGCCGGATGCCCGTTCCGAGCAGCTGGTGGCGGCCACCGCACCTGCGTATTATTTCCAGGCGCCCAACCATATCCGTATCTTTACTGCCGCTGAGTTCCGCAAGCTCGTGCAGGCAGCCGGGCTTGAGATCGAGAGCCAGCAGGCGCTCGGCAGCTTCTGGAGCCTGTACCTCACCCTGTCCTGGCTGACCACCGATCCCGCCGCGGACTCGGGTATCGACAATCCCCATCCCATTCCGGATCATTGGACGCGTCTGTGGCACGAGGTGCAGGCGCACCCCCTGGGCGACAAGGTGCGAGAGTCCCTGAATCAACTGTTGCCGCGGACCCAGGCCATTGTTGCCCGCAAGCCGTCCATGGGCTCGGCGCCAGAGTATAATCCGGTGGATTTATCATGAGTGTCAGGTGAGAAATGGCTGAAGGCAACAAACCGCTCGCCTCCGCCATCGGCATGCGCGACTGGAAAGCCGAAGGCTGGTTCAACGGCAGGACCGGTGAGATCACCCGGGGCGTGCGGGTGGGGCCGGAGCACACGGTTATCGACGTGGGTTGCGGCGACGGCGGTTTCGTCGGCTTCGTCGCCAGCCAGGGTGCGGAGGTTATTTATATCGACCAGGACCCGGCGCGGCTGGCCGCCACCGCGGCGCGCATGCAGGTTTCACCGGCGCGCGCGCACCGGGGCATCCTCTCCGACTGCAACCCCATTCCCCTGGCAAGCGCCAGTGGCGACCTGGTGATCTGCACCGAGGTACTGGAACATGTGCCGGACCCGGTGACCTTCCTCGCCGAGGTGGTGCGGGTGGCGCGGCCGGGAGCGCAGCTGCTGGTGTCGGTGCCGGACGCCCGCTCGGAGCATTTTTACAGCGCCACCGCGCCGGTCGAATGTTTCCAGGAACCCAACCATATCCGCACCTTCACCGCGGCCGCGTTCAGGCAGCTGCTGCTCGATGCGGGCCTTGAGATCGAGAGCCACCAGTTCACGGGCTGTTTCTGGAGCGTGTTCTGGCCCCTGTCGTGGATGACCTGCGAGCCCGGTACAGGCCTGCCGGTCAACAATCCGCACCCGATAATCCAGCACTGGGTCCAGCTGTGGCAGCTGGTCCAGGATCACCCCGATGGCCACAAGATCCGCGATGCGCTCAACCAGTTGCTGCCCAAGACCCAGTTTATCGTGGCGCGCAAGCCGCACGATGAGTGACGATACCCGCTCATCCCCGGCCTACATCTGGATGCGCGAGCGCCAGAGCGAAGGTCCCGT
>CAYTDW010000789.1:0-1782 GCA_964436585.1 uncultured Halioglobus sp.
GCCCCGCCGAAGGTGAGCAGCGCGGCCTTGGTGAAGAACCAGCCCATCTGGGTGAGCGTGTGATCCCAGCCATACGTGCTGGTCAGGATGCCCATAGGCACAGCCCAGAGCACTGCGCCGACCACGACGACTCTGGCGAGTCTGTACCAACTGAAAGTGGCGTGGTCTGGAGTGGGAGTCTCGTCATCTATCAACGCCAGGCCAAATGACCTGGCGGCCGCGCCGTGTCCACCGCCCGCACGGAACTTGTCCGGAACGACGCGACCGCCCAGGTAACCGATCAGTGCGGCTGCGGCGACAATGGCCGGAAACGGTACATTGAGCGCAAATATCGCCACGAAGGATGCCGCGGCAATCGCCCACAACCAGTTGTTTTTCAGCGCGCGCGAGCCGATGCGATGCGCCGCCTGCACCACGATGGCCGTCACTGCCGGCTTGATGCCGTAGAACAGCCCGGCCACCAGCGGCACGTCACCGAATGCGACATACAGCCAGGACAGCGCAATGAGTATGAACAGCGATGGCAGCACGAACAGCGCGCCTGCCATGATGCCACCCGGCGTGCGGTGCATCAGCCAGCCAATATAGGTGGCAAGTTGCTGTGCCTCGGGACCGGGCAGCAACATGCAGTAGTTAAGCGCATGCAGGAACCGCCGCTCGGAGATCCAGCGGCGGTTCTCGACCAGTTCCTGGTGCATTATGGAGATCTGTCCGGCCGGCCCGCCGAAGCTGATAAAGCCGAGCTTGAGCCAGAACGCCAATGCCTGGCGGAAGCTGACCGCTTGAGGGGGAGCGTCCGTGTGTTCCGTGGTATTCATTGAATAGATGTTCCCCCAGGGAACCCCCCGATCCTGGCGGGAATGTCCTGACGTGGAATTGACGCAGGGTTGGAATTCCCTCACATTGGGGCGCCGCACAGTCAGGAGCATATCATGATCACTGTTCACCACCTCGGTGTTTCACAGTCGGACCGTATCGTCTGGTTGCTGGAAGAACTCAGCCTGCCCTATCAACTGAAATGGTACGACCGTGGCCCGGATTTCCTGGCTCCCGCCGAATACCGCGCCCTGCATCCCGCCGGCACAGCGCCGATCATTACCGATGGCGACCTGGTAATGGCCGAGTCAACCGCCATTGTGGGGTACATCTCGCAGCGCCATGGCGGCGGCCGCCTGTCCGTGAAGCCGGAGGATGCAGACTACCCGCACTACCTGTTCTGGATGCAGTTCAACAACAACCTGCAGTCGGTGTTGTTCATCAAGTTCGCCTGCCAGACCCTGGGCGCGGCGCCGGACGCGGAAAATATCATGATGGTCACCACGCAGCGCCGCGAGGACGGCATCTATCGCGCGCTGGAGCAGCGCCTCGGGGAGTCGGAGTACCTCGGCGGACCGGCCTTCAGTTGCGCCGACATCATGTCGATGTTCAACCTCACCTCGATGGCCATGCTGGGCGCGCGCACCATCGACGACAAGATGCCCAACACCAAGGCCTATGTGGAGCGCATTGCGGCCAGGCCAGCCTACCAAAGAGCGATGTCTATTGCCGGGCCCGCGGCCAGCCGGCCGGTTGGCTGACCGCGGACAATGTGGTTCATGGCCCGGTTCAGCGCCGCGCGCGCCTCCACTTCCATTCCTCCACCGCGCAGAACACACACGGCACGATGAATATGCCGATGCAGATGTTCACCAGCATGCCGCCGATGGAAGGGATGGCCATGGGTTGCATCACGTCGGCCCCGCGACCGGTGGCCCAGAAAATGGGCATCAGGCCGAACACGGT
>CAYTDW010000790.1:0-1778 GCA_964436585.1 uncultured Halioglobus sp.
GGTGGTGGGCGCTGTCGAGTACCGGGACGCCCGGCGGGAACTGCTCACCCCTGGCCATATCGCGCATATAGCGCTTGACCAGGCGATCCTCCAGGGAGTGGAAACTGATGACCACCAGGCGCCCGCCCACCCGCAACATGTCCAGCGCCGCCGCCAGCAACTCCTGCAGGTCCACCAGTTCGCGGTTGACCTTGATGCGAATTGCCTGGAAGGCGCGGGTGGCCGGGTGCTTGTGCTTTTCCCACTTGGGATTGGCCTCGCTGACCACCCGCGCCAGGCGGCCGGTAGAGGTAATCGCCTGGTCGCCCCTGGCGGCGACGATGGCGGCGGCGATACGACGCGAGAAGCGCTCCTCCCCGTATTCCTTGAGTACCTCGGCGATCTCGTCGACCCCTGCCCGGGACAGCCACTGGGCAGCGGTCTCGCCCCGGGTGGTGTCCATGCGCATATCCAGCGGGCCGTCCTGGAGGAAGCTGAAACCGCGCTCAGCATCGTCAAGCTGCGGACTTGACACCCCGAGGTCGAGCAGGATGCCATCCACGGCGTCGATTCCCATCCGGCGCAATTGTCCGGGCAATTCGGCAAAGGAGCCGTGAAAAAAAGTGAACCGGGACTCCAGCCGGGCCAGCTGTTCGGCCTCCGCCCGGGCTGCGGGGTCCTTGTCCACCCCGAGCACGCTGCCCTCGGCATCCAGCCGCTGCAACAGGTAGCGGCTGTGACCGCCGCGGCCAAAAGTGCCATCGACATAAAAGCCGCCGGGCCGAGTCACCAGAGCATCTACTGCTTCTCGCAACAGAACTGTCTGATGCATAGCTCTCACCTACAGGGTCAGCGACATTAATTCTTCAGGCAATTCTGCCCCGGCACCGGAGTCCAGCAGGGCCTGCTCGCGCTCGGCCACCCACAGGGACTCGGACCACAGCTCCAGCTTGTTGCCCTGGCCCACCAGCACCAGTTTCTTATCCAGCCTCGCGTACTCCCGCAGGGGCGGCGGCAGCAACATACGACCGTTGCCGTCCAGCTCCAGGTCGGTTGCATAGCCAAGCATCAGGCGCTGAAAGCGCTTCACCGCCGGCTTGAGGGCGGGAAGGTTCTGGATGTCCCGCTCGATCCGCTCCCACTCGGGCAGGGGATAGATCGCCAGGCAGGCGGACTGGGTGTCGATGGTTACCACGACCTTGCCCCCGCACTCACTCAACAACGGCTCGCGCTGCCGGGCCGGCATCGCCAGCCGGCCCTTCGCGTCCATGTTGATATGTTGTACGCCGCGAAACATGCCCGGACCCCCACTAAATCGACTTTAAAAAACCACTTAAAGCCAAAAATTCCCACTTATTCCCACTTTTCGACACTATAGGTCTGGCATCGAGAAAGTGTCAAGGGACGCAGTGGAGGAAAACGTTTTAGTTTCAGTCAATTAGCGTAGCTTTCGAGGGGAAAATCCCGGTCGACGAAACGAGGACCAGGAAGAAATAATGGATTAAAACAGAAGAGTAACCACGATTGCTGAGGATCTACATTAACTTAAAGTCTGGCTTTCTACTTAATTTTTTGTTTTTAGTACAAAAAAGTATAAAAAAGGTCCAGCAGCGCCCGCATGCAGGCACAGTGAGGGGTCCGGAGGTCCCGGTAGGATTGGAAAGCGCTGCCTGGAATGCGTGGACGCCCTGCCAGGGGGCGCCCTGCAGGGGGCGCAGCAGCGGAAAAAAAGCGAGTCGGTCGGTAAGCCGGGTTCTGTCGTGGACGATCATTCATCTGCGACAGGTGTCACCACCTGC
>CAYTDW010000791.1:0-1776 GCA_964436585.1 uncultured Halioglobus sp.
CACTTGCATTACCGTCAACCTCGAAACCGGGCGCACCCACCAGATCCGGGTGCACATGGCGCACCGGCGCTACCCCCTGGTGGGGGATCCGCTCTACGGTGGCAGGCCGCGCATACCCAAGGGTGCCTCCGGTGAACTCATCGAAGCCCTGCGCGGCTTCCCGCGGCAGGCACTCCACGCCCAGGTGCTGGGATTGGTGCATCCCAAAACCGGGGAAGCGCTGCGCTTCGAGTGCCCGCTGCCGGCGGATATGCTTGCGCTGCTGGACGTGCTCGAGCGGGAGGATCCGGTCGCCGCCCATGCACAGCCTCTGTATTGACCCCGACTGGCCGGCCCCGGCAGCGGTCACCGCGTTGAGTACACTGCGCGGGGGCGGCCACAGCCTCGCGCCTTTTGCCAGCCTGAACCTTGCCGCCCACGTCGGGGATGACGGCGCCGCGGTCGCTGCCAACCGCGCCGTGCTGGCGGAGCTACTGCCGCCGGGCAGCTCCGTGCAGTGGTTGTCCCAGGTACACGGCACCCATGTGGTCGAGGCCGCTGCGGGCGGCGCCTGTCCCGATGCCGATGCCAGCTGGAGCCGCTCTCCCGGTCGCGCTTGCGCCGTGTTGACGGCGGATTGCCTGCCGGTGCTGTTCTGTTCCCGGGCCGGCGACGTGGTCGGCGCCGCCCACGCGGGCTGGCGGGGCCTGTTGGGGGGCGTGCTGGAGCGCACGGTAGACGCCATGGCGGTGGACCCGGGGCAGTTGCTGGCCTGGCTGGGTCCCGCTATCGGCCCCCGGGCGTTTGAGGTCGGCCCCGAGCTTCGGGCCGCCTTCCTGGAGGCCGCGCCCGCCGCGGGCGAGGCCGCAACCAACGCCTGTTTTGTCTCGAGCAAGGCCAGGCCAGGTCACTATCTGGCCGATCTCTACACGCTGGCGAGGCTGCGTCTTGCAGCCCTGGGTCCCATCGCCGTGTATGGCGGGAATGCCTGCACGTTTTCCAGTCCGCAAAGGTTCTTTTCCTACCGCCGCGACGGCCTGACGGGGCGCATGGCCAGCTTGATCCTGATCAACCCGGGCTGATCTTTCGCCGCCGCACACCATCCCGCCGCCCGGCCCGCACTTGAATCGGGGCTGTTTGCCCCCACTAAAAGGGGCATGGAAACTGGCCTCGCCGCAATCGGTGGTGGGCCGCGACGGAGATAGATTCGGATGAGAATGGACAAGTTGACGAACCAGCTGCAGCTGGCCCTGGCGGATGCCCAGTCCCTGGCGTTGGGGATGGACCACAATTTTATCGAGCCGGTACACCTGCTGAGCGCCCTGCTGGAGCAGAAGGGCGGCTCTGCGAGGCCCCTGCTGCAGAAAGCGGGAGCGAACCTGCCCGGCCTGGTCACCGGCGTCAAATCAGCGCTGGAAGCGCTGCCCCGGGTGACCGGCACCGGTGGCGATGTCCACCTGTCAAACGACCTGGGCCGGATACTCAACGTCGCGGACAAACTCGCACAGAAGGGCGGCGATACCTATATCTCCAGCGAGCTGGTACTGCTGGCGCTGCTGGAAAGCAAGACTCCCGCCGGCCAGTTGCTGCAATCCAGCCGGGTCACCCCGGCGGCGCTCAAGACTGCCATCGAGCAGGTGCGCGGGGGCGAGGCCGTGAGCAATCCCGAAGCAGAGGAGTCGCGCCAGGCGCTGGACAAGTACACCATCGACCTCACAGAGCGGGCTGAGCAGGGCAAGCTGGACCCGGTAATCGGCCGCGACGACGAGATCCGCCGCACCATCCAGGTGCTGCAGC
>CAYTDW010000792.1:0-1774 GCA_964436585.1 uncultured Halioglobus sp.
TGTCAGCGCCGGCTTCGTGCGCGACGGGGCGGAGCTGGCCATCGCCGAGATGATCCGCAGCGGCACCACCACCTTCAGCGATATGTATTTCTTTCCCGATGCCTGCGCCGAGACCGCCCAGCGCCTGGGCATGCGCTGCCAGATCACCTTTCCCGTCCTCGACTTCCCCACGGTGTGGGCGCGCGACGCCGACGAATACATCAGCAAGGGCCTGGCCCTGCGGGACGCCGTCAAACACAGCACGCTGGTGACGGTGGGCTTCGGCCCCCACGCCACCTACACCGTGTCAGAACCCAACCTGGTGAAGGTCGCCACCCTTGCCGCCGAGCTGGACGCGGCGGTGCAGATCCATCTGCATGAAACCCGGGGCGAAGTGCTGCTGGCGGTGGAACGCAATGGCGAACGGCCGCTGGACAGCCTGCACCGGCTGGGCCTGCTGGGTCCGCGCACCCAATGCGTGCACATGACTGACCTGGGGGACCAGGATATCGCGCTGCTGGCGACCAGCGGCGCCCACGTCGTGCACTGTCCGCAGTCCAACATGAAGCTGGCCTCGGGCAGCTGCCCGGTGAGCAAGTTGCTGGCCCGGGGCGTCAACGTGGCCCTGGGTAGCGACAGCGCCGCCAGCAACAACGACCTGAACCTGTTTGGCGAGATGCAGTCGGCCGCCCTGCTGGCCAAGCTCCGGGACCAGGATGCCGCCGCCCTGCCCGCTTTCGACGCGCTGGCGCTGGCCACCATCAACGGCGCCCGGGCGCTGGGCCTGGAGGATCGCATCGGCAGCCTGGAAACCGGCAAGCTGGCGGACCTCATCGCCGTGGACCTCAGCCAGCCCGAAACCCAGCCGCTGTATCATCCGCTGTCGCAGCTGGTCTACGCCTGCAACGGCAGCCAGGTGAGCCACAGCTGGATCGGCGGCGTAGCGGTGATGGAGGCAAGACAACTCACCCAGATCGACCTCGGCGCCCTGGCGGCCCGCACCGGGGCGTGGCGGGACCGCATCCGCAGGGCTGACTGATGACCGATACGCGCAACGTGGATCCCCAGGAAATCGCCAAGTTCGAAGCCCTGGCCTCGCGCTGGTGGGATCGCGACGGCGAGTTCCGCCCGCTGCACGAAATCAATCCCCTGCGCGCCAACTTTATCGACCAGCACTCCCCGGTCGCGGGTAAACGGCTGGTGGATGTGGGCTGCGGCGGCGGCATCCTGGCGGAGGCCATGGCCCAGCGCGGGGCCACCGTGACGGGCATCGACATGGGCTCGGCGCCCCTGGCAGTGGCGCGCCTGCACCGGCAGGAATCGGGGGTGGCGGTCGACTACCTGCAGACCACCGCGGAGGAACTCGCGGCGGCCCGGGCGGAAAACTTCGATATCGTGTGCTGCCTGGAGATGCTCGAGCATGTGCCTGACCCGGGCTCGGTCATCGGCGCCTGCGCCGCCCTGGCCAGGCCGGGCGCCAACCTCTATTTCTCCACCATCAACCGCAATCCCAAGGCCTTCGTGTTCGCCATCGTGGGCGCAGAGCACATCCTGCGGCTGCTGCCTGCGGGTACTCACGACTACGCCAAATTCATCAGGCCCTCCGAGCTGGCGGGCTGGATCCGCGCTGCGGGCCTGACGGTGGAGGGCATGACCGGGCTCACCTACAACCCCCTCACCGGCGTTTATCGACTGAACCCGCGGGATGTCAGCGTGAACTACATGGTCCGGGCGGTAAAACCCGCGTGATGCCCCGTCCCGAATCGCTCAAGGCGGTGATTTTCGACCTGGACGG
>CAYTDW010000793.1:0-1772 GCA_964436585.1 uncultured Halioglobus sp.
CCTTGAATCCATATTGCCCCAGCAGCAGCGACACGATGAGGGCGCCGGCTACAGGACCAAGTGAAATGGAGCCGATCCGGATGCGGCCCACCAGGTAACCGCTCCCCAGCACCGTGAACAGGGTGAATACCGGGTTGCCCCGCATAAACTCCAGGATAAACGCGCCGGTCTGCATCGGGCTTACCTCGTCATATCAGCAGCTTTCTCGATCCATGGCTCAGCTCATCAACAGCACGACGGCGACACCCCAGACTGTCAACAGCGTATTGCCCACCGCGTAGGTTACAGTGTAGCCCAGCGCGGGCACCTTGCTTTTGGCTTCCGCCTCGATGGCGCCCAGCGCCGCGGTGGTGGTGCGCGCCCCGGCACAGGCGCCAAGGATGATCGGCGCCTTCATGCGGAAAATGTATTTCCCGGCGAGCAGGCCCACCACCAGGGGCACGGTGGTGACGACGATACCCGCCAGGAACAACTCCAGGCCCTGGGCCCTGAGCCCGGCCACGAACCCGGGGCCGGCGCTGATACCCACCGCCGCGATAAATACGTTCAGGCCAATATTATTGAACACCCACAGGGCCGGCTCAGGCACGCGGCCGTAGGTCCGGTCGACCGAGCGCAACCAGCCGCACACCAGCCCGGCGATCAGGGCGCCGCCACTGGTGCTGAGACTCAGCGGCACGCCCCCCAGCCGGAACGTCAACGCGCCCACCAGGGCGCCCACCACGATGCCCAAACCCATGACCACCATGTCGGTCTCATCGGTGGGGCGGTCAGCGTAGCCGATGAGTTGCACCGCACTCTCGACATGAGTGCGCGGGCCGACCAGGGTCAGCGTATCACCGCGTTCCAGCTTGAAATCCCGGGTCACCGGCATCTCAACCCCGCTGCGCAGGATGCGGCGCAGAAACACCCCGCGCACCGCCTCGCCGAACTCGCCGGAGACAAATTCATGCAGCGTCCGGCCCGCCAGCTGTTTGCGGGTCACCACCACATCGAGCCGCTCAAGCTCCAGGTCAAGCAACTCGCGGTCATCCACCTCCTCTCCCAGCTGTGTGCCCCGCTCCAGCACCTGCGCGCGCGGCCCGGTGACGACCAGCGTATCGCCCGCCTGCACGCGCATATCGGGCGCGGGGTCGAGCAGGCGGCCGTTGCGGCGCAGGCGCTCGATAAACACGCGCTGCTGCTGGGAGCGGGTTTCAAACTCCCCGATCGTGCGGCCCACCCAGTCCGGCGCGGTCACTTCGTAGGCCCGCAGTATGAACCGGGTGTAACCCGTGAGGCGATCGGCGCTGTCCTGCAGCGCACCGCCCATTTCCGCCTCGTATTTGCGGCATTCCGCAGCGATATCCACCCGCAGTATTTTCGGTCCCAGGGTCGCCAGGATCCAGGCTGAACCGGCGGTACCGAACAGGTAGGTCACCGCGTAAGCCACGGGCATGGCATCGAGCATCGCCTGTTTCGCGGCGGCGTCGACCCCGAGTTGGTCGATACTGCCGGTGGCAACGCCCAGAACCGCCGAGATGGTACTGGAGCCAGCGAGCAGGCCGGCGGTGCCGCCGGCGTCGTAGCCCAGCACATAGCCCACGCCGACTGCCGACAGCAGCACCGTTACACAGAGCAAAATGGCGAACAGCACCTGCTGCACGCCGTCGCCCTTGAGCCCGCGGAAGAACTGCGGCCCGACCCCGTAACCCACCGCGAACAGGAACATCAGGAAGAAGGTCGACTTCACCTGCGCCGAAATCGTGATCTCAAGTTGTCCGACCAGCACC
>CAYTDW010000794.1:0-1769 GCA_964436585.1 uncultured Halioglobus sp.
CAGCTGTGATTCACCCGGATCACGTCCTGCTCAATGATTGGCCCTTCATCCAGGTCCTGGGTGACGTAGTGACAGGTAGCCCCGATCAGCTTGACCCCGCGCTCGTAGGCACGCAGGTAGGGATTGGCACCGATAAAGGACGGCAGGAAGCTGTGGTGGATATTGATCAACCTGCCGGCATACTGCTCACACAACTGCGGTGGAATGATCTGCATGTAGCGCGCCAGCACGACAGTCTCGGCGCGATGGCGCTCGATGATTTCTGCTATCCGGGTAAACGCCTCGGCCTTGTCCTCCCTGGGGACCGGTACATAGTGAAAAGGTATGCCGTGCCACTCCACCATGCTGCGCAGGTTCTCGTGGTTGGAGATCACGCAGGGAATCTGGCAGGCCAGGTCACCACTCTTCCAGCGGTGCAGGATATCGGCAAGGCAGTGGGATGCCTGGCTGGCCAGCAGCACCACCCGCTGCAACTCGGCGTTATCCCGCACCGTCCAGTGCATTTCATGCTCGGTGGCCAGGGGGGCGAACTGCTCGTGGAACTGCTTGAGGTCGATCGTCAGGGATTTGGCGCTGATCACATTGCGCATGAAGAACCAGCCCTGCTCCACGTCCGTGTGGTGGTTGGATTCGGTCAGGGAACCGCCCCGGTCGGCCACGAAGCGCGATACGGCCGCGACGATACCCACCTTGTCGGGGCAGGAAATCACCAGGGTATAGCTTGCCGATCTTGGTGCCTCACTCATTGATCATATTCCTTTGTGGGAGAGGAGAGACAGTGCCCGGTACCCCGTTGCGCTGCGGCGCGCTTCCGGCCAGGGCGCTGTTGACTGTCTGTTCAAAATTCTGTTCGCGTATATACTGCCAGCAAGGGCGGCTTTATCCAAGTTCGCCGGCACGCGAACAACTGATTCAAAGGCGGCATCCATGGGCATAAAGAAACCCGGTATCGGCAGCACTATCCAGGCTGAACGGCGCCGCCTGATGATCGATGCCACCATGACCGCCATCTCCGAACACGGGCTGCCCAAGCTAACCCTCGCCAAAATCGCCGATATCGCCGGCCTGAGCGCGGGCTCGGTCAATTTCCACTTCGCCAGCAAGGAAGCGCTGCTGTTGGCCACGCTGACGGACCTCGCCGCTGAATTCGAACGCACCATACTGCGTGCCGTTGACGCCGCCGGGCCCGGCCCGGGACAGAAATTGCTCGCCATGTTCGAGGCCTCCCTCGACCCCGGGATAACGGAACCGCGCAAGACCGCGGTCTGGTTCGCCTTCACTTCGGAGGCGCGGTCCCGGGCGGATTACCAGCGCATCTGCGGCGCCCAGGATGAAAAAATCTTCGCCATGACCCTGCAGTTGTGTGACGAGATCATTCACCAGGGCAACAGGCAGGGCCAGATGAACCCCCACGCCATGGCCAACGCGGTCCAGGGTATCATCGACGAAATCTGGCAGGATATCCTCTACGCCGGCGACAGCTACAACCGGGCTGACGCCCGCTCCCTCTACCTCTCCTTCCTGGCCAGTGTATTTCCCTGGGCTTTCGAGATGCCCGACTCCCGTGAGCAGGCCCCCCGCCTGGCGATTGCCGATAACTCCCTGCGCATCGTTATCGCCGGCAAGGAGCAACTGCCCGCCCTGGCCCGCTTATTCGACGCCTACCGCCAGTTCTACCTGCGGGAACCGGATCCCGCCCTGGCGCGCAGGTTCCTGGCCGAAAACCTGAAACGGGAGCGTTCCGTGATCTTCCTGGCGCTGGACAATGC
>CAYTDW010000795.1:0-1766 GCA_964436585.1 uncultured Halioglobus sp.
GGACAAGGTGAGCAGGAAGGTGAACGGAAAGCCCACCAGCACCATGGCGATGAAACCGACCCAGAGGGCGATATTAGACGCAACCATCCAGTCCATTCAGCTCTCCCCTAACCCTCTCCCGCCATCCACTGGGCGTTGCTGATCAACTGCTCGCTGGTTTCATAGACAAGCAGCGCAAACAGGGCGACCAACAGCGAAATGACCAGTCCGATCCACCCGGCGTTCGCCGCGCCGCTCGCGGTCATGGCCAGCAGTGCCAGGCCCGCACAGACCCCGTTGCGTATCACCAGTGCCCAGCTGACCCCCAGCTGCGAGCCCGGGCCGGCGCAACCGCATTGCATGTCGGACTCACCCCGCAGTACCCGGCTTGCCATCAGCCCGCCATAGGCCAGCAGCAGGCCGGCGGCGGCGGCAAGGCCCGCTGCGCGGGATTGCGGCAGCAGCAGTGACAGGGCGATGTACGCCTCCAACAGGGCAACCAGCCATACTGTAATACCGCTACCCAAACGTCCCACGTAGCGGATCATCAAGCGCCGGTAATACTGCGGCGCATGCAGTTTGTGGAAGGCCGCCTGGACGAACAGGCATACCAGGAACCAGGCCACGCCGTCACCGATAATTGCGGGCAAGTTCACGACCTAGTTCGAGCCGTGCACCAACAGCGGTGTTGCCTGGCCGAAGCCGGTAATGGTCCTGATAAATTCGCCACTGCCGGTGTCATACATTTCCAGGCTCATATCGTTGGGATTGACCACCATCAGCACCGGGTTCTCACCGCGGCTGAGCGCCAGGCTCAGGCCCCAGGATTTCAGCGCTATCCGCTGCACCCGCTTCTGCGCGCGGGGGTCGTACACCCAGACCTCCGGCCCGCCGCGCTGCTGGGTCCCATCCGCGGCATCCGGGTGCATGATGACATAGAGCCGGCCCTGATCGTCCTTGTCGACCAGGCCGAGGCCGGCGGGAGCCCACTTTTTGGCCCGCTCGGCTTCCGGCACCAGGTTCCAGGGCTCACCCACCTTCGCAACGCTGCCGCTCATATCCACGGGGTAGACCAGTCCGGCGAACGAGGGGAAGTACGCCGTGCCGTCGATGACCGCCGGGCGTTCAAAGATGGGTGAGGTGTCGGAATTGAAGAACACATCAGTGCGGACCTGTTTGGCGATACTGCCGTCCGCTGCCAGCTCGGTACTGAGAAAGCGGCCATCGGCGCACAGGGAACTGAAGCCCCGCTTGCCGGTGGGGTAGGCCAGCACACACCCGGGTGTCGGTATCTCGCCGATGATCTTGCGGCTGTCGAGGTCGACCAGGGTCACCGAGGTGGCGGGGCTGAAATTGGCCACACCCAGCCAGCGGTCATCATTCATTGGCAACAGTGCGTAGTGCTGCGGCATGCCCATAAAGCGCTTGCCGGTGGGCAGGATCACCTCCCCCTTTGGCGCCAGGGTCTGCATGTCGAAGATCGTCAGGACATCCAGCCGGTCCCCCAGGCTGCCGCGGGAGTGGAACGTCTGCGTGGCGTAGATTTCGCCGCGCCCGGGAGCCTGGGCAATATTGCCGATCAGCGACACGTTGAAGGTGCCCTTCACCTGCGCCGCCAGGGTCGCGGCTGCAGTATCGATCACGTACACCTTGCCATCACTCATGTGAAAGAAGCTGGCGTCGTGCACCAGGAACCAGCTTGGGGGGTAAGTTGCCGGCAGGGTCTGGATGACCCCGGTGGGCTCGATCGGCAGCGGCGGCGGCTGGCCCTGCTGGGCAAGGGCGAC
>CAYTDW010000796.1:0-1764 GCA_964436585.1 uncultured Halioglobus sp.
AGAGGGCGAACGCCCCCAGCAGGTCGGTGGTGAGGCGGGGGAAGAGCCGGGCCTGTTGCTCCTCGCTGCCCCAGCGGAGCAGCGCGTTGTTGAACAGGGTGTTGTGCACGTCCACGTAAATGGCGGCGGAGGCGTCCACCCGGGCCAGCTCCTCGATGGCGAGCACCGCGAGGAAGATCCCCCCCGCCGCGCCCCCATGGCGTTCCGGCACCTCGATCCCCATCAGGCCCAGCTCGAAGAACTTGGCGATGAGCTCGGGCCGGAATTTCGCGGCCTCGTCCATTTCGTGGACGTAGGGCTTGATCTCCGTCTCGGCGAACTCGCGGACGGTGGCGCGGAACAGCGCTTCTTCTTCGCTGAGCCGGCTGAGCGGGGCGGGTGCCAGGGTCTGGGTCATGGGCGGGATAATAGCGGGCAGGAGTTCTTGATGAAATCCTGATGTCCGGCCCCCCGATCCAGACCCCTCCCTGAGCTCATCCGCCCTAGGTTTGCCTCCGGTATCCAACCGGACGGAAACGTGGACGTCGTCATCCTGCTGGTGTTCCTGGCCCTCGGGATCCTCACCTGGGGTCTGGTCCGCCTGTCGGAGAGGGTCTAGCCGCCATGCTCACGATCGTCGTCGGCGTGATTGCCGCACTGCTCCTGATCTACCTGTTCGCGGCCCTGCTCAAGCCGGAGCTGTTCTCATGACCGCCAATGCCTGGCTTCAGCTCGCCCTCTACTTCGGCGTGCTGCTCGCCCTGGTGAAGCCCCTCGGCGGCTTCATGGCGCGGGTCTACCAGGGCGAACCCCACCTGCTGGCGCGGTGGTTCGCTCCGGTCGAGCGTCTCTGCTACCGCCTCCTGGGCGTGGACGCCAATGAAGAGATGACCTGGCAGCGGTACGCGATCGCCGTGCTGCTCTTCAGCGGGATCGGTTTCCTTGCGGTGTACCTGCTGCAGCGTGCGCAGGGAATTCTTCCCCTCAATCCCGCCGGGATGGCGGCGGTGCCTCCCGCGCTGGCGTTCAATACCGCCGTGAGCTTCGTCAGCAACACCAACTGGCAGGCCTACGGCGGCGAAGCGACCCTGAGCTACCTCACCCAGATGCTGGCGCTCACGGTGCAGAACTTCGTCTCCGCCGCGACCGGCATGGCGGTGCTGGTGGCGCTGGCTCGGGGTATCGCCCGGCATGAGACCGCCAACCTTGGCAGCTTCTGGACCGACCTGGTCCGTGGCACGCTCTACATCCTGCTGCCCCTCTCCACGGTCCTCGCGCTCCTGCTGGTATCCCAGGGGGTAGTCCAGAGCCTTGAGCCCTACCAGACCGCCTCCCTGCTCGAGGCCACCGGCCCCGACACCGCCCGGGTGACCACCCAGGTCCTGCCGATGGGCCCGGCGGCGTCACAGATCGCGATCAAGCAGCTCGGCACGAATGGCGGCGGCTTCTTCAACGTGAACTCTGCCCACCCGTTCGAGAACCCGACGCCGTTCTCGAACTTCCTCCAGGTGCTTTCGATCCTGCTGATTCCAGCCGCGCTGTGTTGCACCTTTGGCCGACTGATCAAGGACACCCGACAGGGTTGGACCCTCCTGGCCGCGATGACGGTCGTATTCGTGGCGCTGCTCCTGCCCACCGTGCTGGCCGAACAGGCCGCGTCGCCGCCCATCGCGGCGGCCGGCGTGGAACAGGCCGCGAGCCCGCTGCAGGCGGGCGGCAACATGGAAGGCAAGGAAGTGCGCTTCGGGGTGACCAATTCGGCGCTCTGGGCCATGGCGACGACTG
>CAYTDW010000797.1:0-1764 GCA_964436585.1 uncultured Halioglobus sp.
CCTGCTGGGCTTGCTGCAGGGAAGCCGCGTCACCAGGGCGCGCCGGGGTAACGCCGCCCTGCTGTACGCGGGTATAGAGGCGCCCGCCAGCCTGGCCTGGGGCACGCTGCCGAATGGCGGTGAATACCTGTTCACGCGGGCGGCTGCGGGCCAGGACCTTGGCAGGTGGCTGACGCAAACCCTGGTCGACAGAACCGGGGAGGCGCTGGCCACGCGGCGGCGCCTGCTCGAGTCCCTCGGTATTTTCGTGGGTCGGCTGCATGCGACCGGTTTTATCCCGGGGGAACTCAAGCCCGGCGATGTGCTGGCGGAACTGCTGGAAGACCGCTTCCAGTTCACCCTGATCAACAACGAGCGCACGGTGAAAATGCTGCCCCCGCCCGGGCGTATGCTGCTGCAAAACCTGATGGAGCTGAACCTGTTGCCACCCTCGGCCCTGAGCCGTACCGACCGCATGAGGGTCTTCGTCGGCTGGCGCCGGCAGCTGCGCGAACTGTCCCCGATCGAGGCCAAGGTGGTGGCGGCGGAAGCGTTCCACCGGGCGATGCGACTGATGTACGAACGGGGCCAGCTGTAGTCCGCGGCTGCCCCGATTGGCGCCTTCCAGCCGCTTCTGCTAACTTCAGCGGTGTGGGCAGCTTTACACCCGGCACCAAAACATCACGAGGATGCGCGTTTGACATTCACCCCCAGCACCATGGAAGAACTGAACCTGCTGTTGCAGTTTGACAGCTCCACCCTGGACCGCGGCATCAAGGTGCACTCGAATGCCCGCCGGGAAGTCATAGCCGCGTGCAGGGCCCTGTTCGATCGCGGGCTGGTGGACCAGCCCGACGGCGGTTACCTGACCGATGCCGGTATCGAGGCCCTGGCCCATGCACAATCACTCGCCGGCCTGCTGAATGCGAACGCGCCGGCCAGGGCTGGCTGATCTATACCGCCCTGAACCCGCGGCGGCAATTTTTCCCGGACTTCACCTGACCCGGCCGATGCCGTATTTTCTCGCGTGGCGCAGCCGAATGGCACGGGCGGGATCCTCGATGGCATTCATTAAATCTTCGCGGGCAAGATTCATGCGCTCGGCGTAGCGCCGCAGGAAAATATCGTAGGGCTGCGGCGTGGCGCCCAGTTCCTCGGCGTCCACCGTGAAGCGGGCCAGGTCGCGCAACTGGCGAGACGGCAGCGGCAGACCCGCACCGTGGCTCGTTTTCACCTGGCGTACCGCGTCCAGGTCTACCAGGAGGAAACGCTCGCCGCACCACAACAGGTTGCTCCACTTGCCGTCGCCATGGGCGAAGCCGGCCTGGTGGAGCGCGGCCAGGGTGTCTGCCGCGCAGCGCATGAGCAGCTCAGCCCGCCCGGGTTCGGGCTGTTCCAGCCAGAGCGCGCGCAGGTCGCGCCCGTCCGCTATGCCCTGCGTCAGCAGCAACATTCCCTGCTCCACCTGCACACAGGCCCTCGGGGCGGGGACGGGCAGACCCCGGTCTGCCAGCGCCAGCGCCATATCGAAGCTGCGCAGCGCGCGGCTGTAGCCCAGCCGAAAGGCGAGTCGCTGCCAGGGGGACTTGACCAGGTAGAGCTTGAGCAGGCAGGGCTGGCCCCGCAGCTCCAGCAATCCGACCCTGCTGTAGGTATCGCTTTTCAGCAGGCGGGTGCGCTGTTCCATCCAGGCCGCGGTAGTGGCCGGCCCCTGGGCAAGGCACTCCCCCAGTGCCTGCGCCCACAGGTCACCGCGCAGGGTCCTGCCCGCTCGCGCCACGCTAT
>CAYTDW010000798.1:0-1761 GCA_964436585.1 uncultured Halioglobus sp.
GAGCGCTCCACCGCCTGCTCGATAGAATCCACCGTCAATACGCCAAAGGCGATCGGCAGGCCATACTCCATGCTCACCTGGGCGATGCCCTTGGTGCATTCGCCGGCGACATACTCGAAGTGCGGGGTGCCGCCGCGAATCACCGCCCCCAGGGCGATGATGGCGTCCACGCCGCCTTTCGCCGCCACCTTCTTGCACACCAGGGGAATCTCGAAGGCCCCGGGCGCGCGCACAATGGCGATCTGCTTGCTGTCCACGCCGTGGCGGCGCAGGGTGTCTACCGCCCCGGCCAGCAGGTGCTCCACCACGAAGCTGTTCCAGCGGCCGACCACCAGGGTGTACTTGCCCCTGCCGCTGCTGAAATCGCCTTCGATTGTCCTGATGTCCATCATTGTTCCGTCCTCTTCCTTCCTTATTTTTACCTGGCTATCTGTCACGCGTCGCGGGCTGGCACTCACGGATCCGGCTGTACGAATTCCAGCACTTCGAGGCCGAAGCCGGATATCGCATTGTACTTGATCGGCGCGCCCATCAGGTGGATTTTTCCCACCCCCAGGTCCTTCAGGATCTGCGAGCCGACCCCGACCGTGGTGTAGCTGTCAGGGGTTGTCGTGGCGGCCTGGGGGGCGATTCCCAGCGCCAGGTCGATACTGGCCAGCAACTGCTCGGGCCCCTCTGACCGCGCCAGCAGGACAATCACCCCGGGGCCATTTTCCGCCACCGCCTGCAGGCAGGTGCTCATGCTCCAGCCCGGCTGTCCCGGCACCTGGCTGGTCACCAGGTCGCGCAGGGCCGCCTGCAGATGTACCCGCACCAGGGTGGGTTGCTCCGGGACGATCCGGCCGCGGGACAGGGCCAGGTGAACCTCGCCGGCGGTCTGGTCGCGGTAGGCAGTCAGCTGGAACTCGCCGTACACGGTCTGGATCCTGCCCTCGCGAATCCGCCGTATGGTGCGCTCGTTCACCAGGCGAAAGTGGATGAGGTCGGCGATGGTGCCGAGCTTCAACTGGTGCTGCGCGGCGAACTGGCGCAGGGCGGGGCCGTCCGCCAGCATGCCGTCCGGGCTCAGGATATCGGCTATCACCGCCGCGGGGAGCAGGCCCGCCAGGCGCGCGTAATCACAGGCGGCCTCGGTGTGGCCGGCCCGGGTCAGCACCCCGCCGGGCATGGCCGCGAGGGGAAATATATGCCCGGGCTGGACGATGTCCTGTGGCTTGGCGAAAGGCGCCACCGCGGCCTGCACAGTGCGGGCGCGGTCCGCCGCGGAAATGCCGGTATCGATGCCCTCGGCCGCCTCGATGGAGAGGGTGAAATGGGCTTTTTCGCCGTGCCCCTCCTCGACCATGGGGGGCAGGTTCAGTTGCCGGCAGCGTTCCTGGGTGAGTGTCAGGCAGACCAGGCCCCGGGCCTGGCGGGCCATGAAATTCACATGCCCGGCATCGCAGTGCTCCGCCGCTACCATGACCACGCCCTCGTTGTGGCTGTCGGCATCGTCATCCAGCAGCACCACCATGCGGCCCTGGCGAATATCACTGATCAATTCATCTACGCTATTCAAATCCTGCTCCCTGTTCCCTGCGGCAGCCCGGCGCTCAGCCGCGCAGGTAGCCGTTCTCGGCCAGTGTTGCCAGTGACAGGCCCACCGCCGCCGCGGGGTCGGCGGCGGCCTCCCCCAGCACCAGCCGCTCCAGGTAGCGGGCGATGACGTCCACCTCCAGGTTGACCTGGCTGCCGGGCCGGTAGTCGCCGAAGATCGTCTCG
>CAYTDW010000799.1:0-1759 GCA_964436585.1 uncultured Halioglobus sp.
GACCCGGCGTCTTGCTGTGGAGCTGGCGGAAATTCTTCAGCTCCTCCAGCGGCAGGTCGTAGCCGGTGAGGTGCAGCAGGCCGTAGAGCAGCATGGAGGCGTGGCCGTTGGACAGCACAAAGCGGTCCCGGTTGGGCCAGCGGGGATTGGCCGGGTTGTGGCGCAGGTAGTCGTTCCACAGCACTTCGGCGATGTCCGCCATGCCCATGGGGGCGCCCGGATGGCCGCTGTTGGCTTTTTGTACGGCATCCATACTCAGGGCGCGGATGGCATTGGCAAGATCGGTGCGGGGGGACGACATCGGTTTCTCCAGCAGGGGCGGGCGATGAAAAGCGGTCGGTATTTTCGCGTAAGCGGGGGCCAACGGCAAACAAACGCGGGAATATTTCAGTTGCGGGGTTTTCAGCACGGGGTTCGGATTTAAAGCATCAAGCTATATCAAAATATTTTGATATAGGTGTCGCAGCCTGCTAGACTCGCCGCCCATGAAAACCGCTGCTACAGCACAGACCGCCACTGCCCCGGGCCCTGCGGGGCAGCTGGACGCCCTGGCCGCCCTGTGCAAGGCCAGCGCCGATCCGCTGCGGCTGCAGGTCCTGCGGGTGCTGCGCAAGGACTCTTTCGGGGTGTCGGAGCTGTGCGCCCTGTTCGATATGCGCCAGCCCGCCCTGAGCCACCACCTGAAGGTGCTCGCCCATGCCGGCCTGGTGGCGACTCGCCGGGAGGGCAACTCGATTTTCTACCGGCGCAGCAGCCTCGGCCGGCGCCCTGAACTGGAAGCCCTGCAGAGCCGTATATTCGAGAGTGTCGACCAGATCGAACTGCCGCCGGCCCTGGCCCGCAGGCTGAGCCAGCTGTACCGGACGCGGGAGGAGAACTCCCGCCATTTCTTCCGGGACAACGCGCACAAATTCCGCCAGCAGCAGGACCTGATAGCGAGCTACGACCAGTACGCCGACACGGTGGCGCAGATGTTGCGGGATGCGCCCCTGCCGCGCCGCGACACGGCGCTGGAAGTGGGCCCGGGAGACGGGGCCTTCCTGCTCGAACTGGCGCCCCTGTTCCAGCGCGTGGTGGCCCTGGACAACGCCGCCCTGATGCTTGCCCAGGCACGTGAGCGCTCACTATCTGCCGGACTGGACAATATCGAGTTCATCCACGGCGACACCGGCAGCGGCCAGCTCGACGGCCTCAGCGCGGACTGTATTGTCATCAATATGGTGCTGCACCACACCCCCGCACCGGGCCGGATACTGGCGGATGTGGCCTCCCGCCTCGCCCCCGGCGGGGTGGTGCTGGTGACCGACCTGTGCAGCCACGACCAGGGCTGGGCCCGGGAAAACTGTGGCGACCTGTGGCTGGGTTTCGACCCACAGGAACTGGGCCGCTGGGCGCAGGAGGCGGGGCTGGAGGATAGCGCCAGCGTCTACCTGGCACAGCGCAACGGATTCCAGATTCAGGTGCGGCTGTTCCGGCGCGCCTGACTACATTTTTTTAACACGACCAGGGAAACAACTTATGAGCGAGTACGCAATCTTCACCTCCGAGTCAGTATCGGAGGGGCACCCGGACAAAATGGCGGACCAGATTTCCGACGCGGTCCTGGACGCCATCATCAAGGATGACCCCAACGCCCGGGTGGCGGTGGAAACCATGGTGAAGACCGGCATGGCAATCGTCGCCGGCGAGGTCACCACCTCCACCTATGTCGACCTGGAAGACGTCGTGCGCAAGGTGATCCTCGATATCGGCTACAACA
>CAYTDW010000800.1:0-1759 GCA_964436585.1 uncultured Halioglobus sp.
GGATTTAAGGCTCACCCGCTTGACGTTCCAGCCGGACCGGGTACTCAGGGAGTCGGCAATGGCGGGAGCCACGTCGGCGCAGACCGCAATGGCCCCGGCGGGCCCGCCCTCAGCCATGGCCTGCTTCAGCCGCGGCCTCAGCAGGCTTACAAATTCCTGCGCCAGGGCACCGGCCTGCTTTACCGGTGGCTCCGGTTCCGGTTCGGGTTCCGGCTCCGGTTCCGCGGCCAGCGCCGCGGCGGAAAGCAACATGGCCAGCGTCATACCCGTTGCGATCAAAACCGCTCTGCCCATGCCCCATCTCCTGTGACCCGTTCGCTAATCTTAGACACTCATCCCGAATGGGCTCCATGATATAGCTCAAGCCGGCCCTGAAAATTGCAGCTGCGCACTTGCAGCCTGCGCTGCTGTGCACCGATACTGACACACATGAACCACTGGATGCCACGGTTGATCCCTGTGCCCGCGCTGCTGCTGTGCGCGCTGTTGGCGCTGCTGCCTGGCCAGGGCAGGGCGGACGCCTGGCTGATCGATGTGAACGGGGCTATCGGCCCTGCCACCGCCGATCACCTGGTGCGAGGCCTGGCGCAGGCGCAGGCTGCCGGGGCCGAACTGGTCATCCTGCGTATCGACACCCCCGGCGGGCTGGACATCTCGATGCGCGAGATAATCAAGGCCTTGCTGGCGGCGCAGCTGCCGGTTGTGGGCTATGTGGCGCCCAGCGGCGCCAGGGCGGCCAGCGCCGGCACCTACCTGCTGTATGCCACCCATGTTGCCGCCATGGCACCCGGCACCAATCTCGGTGCAGCCACGCCGGTGCAGATCGGCGGTATGCCCTCGCTGCCGGGCGGCAAGCCCGACGGCGGGGCGGGGGAGTCATCCCCGTCTGGCTCCGCCATGGAGCACAAGCTGGTCAATGACGCGGTGGCCTACCTGCAGAGCCTCGCGCAGCTGCGGGGCCGCAATGCGCAGTGGGCCGAGAAGGCCGTGCGCGAAGGCGCCAGCCTGGCGGCAGAGGACGCATTGGAACAGGGCGTGATCGACCTCATGGCAGACTCGGTGGAGGACCTGCTGGCGCAACTCAACGGCCGCGAGGTGGAAGTGGCCGGGGTGAAGCGAATCCTGGCGCTGGACGGGGCGGCGCTGTACCAGCACCCGGTTGACTGGCGCAGCGAGTTCCTGGCGGTGATCACCAACCCGAACATAGCCTATGTGCTGATGTTGATAGGCTTGTACGGCCTGATCATCGAGTTTTACAGCCCCGGCTTCGGCCTGCCGGGGGTAGTGGGTACCGTATGCCTGCTGCTGGCGCTGTACGCCTTCCAGATGCTGCCCATCAGCTATACCGGATTGGCCCTCATCATCCTCGGCATTGGGCTGATGACGGCGGAGGCCTTCACCCCGAGTTTCGGCATACTGGGCCTTGGCGGCCTCGTCGCATTCGTGGTGGGTTCGATCATGCTGATGGATACCGAACTGCCGGGCTACCAGATCGCCATGCCGATGATCGCCGCCTTTGCCGCGGCCAGCGTGGCGGTGCTGGTGTTCTCCCTTGGCATGGTCCTGCGGGCCAGGCGCCAGCGGGTGCGAACCGGGGTTGAGCACCTGGTCGGCAGCACGGCCACCATCGAGTCGGTCAGTAATGGCGTCGCCCGGGCGCGACTGGAGGGCGAGTTGTGGGAGGTATCCTGCCCGGATGCGCTGGGTCTCGAGGACAGGGTGGTGGTGAGGGAAGTTGATGGCCTCATCCTCAAAGTCA
>CAYTDW010000801.1:0-1752 GCA_964436585.1 uncultured Halioglobus sp.
CCACTGACATTGCCGACGAGCTCGCCAAGCTCCAGGACAATGTACCTCCCTTCCCCGAACAGCAGGCCATAGCCATCATCGAGAAGGGCCTTGGCAAGCCGGTGACAGAGCTGTTTGCCAGCTTCGAGGCCAGGCCCATGGCCTCGGCGTCGGTGGCCCAGGTCCACGCGGCCACGCTCCACAGCGGCGAGGCCGTGGTGGTCAAGGTGATCCGCCCGGACATCGAGCCTGTGATCCGCCAGGATCTCGCCCTGATGTTCACCCTTGCGAAGCTCGTGGCCCGCTATGTTCCCGAAGGCCGGCGCCTGCGCCCGGTGGAAGTCATCAGCGAGTACGAGCTGATCATCCTGGATGAACTGGACCTGGGCAGGGAGGCAGCCAACGCCTGCCAATTGCGCCGCAATTTCGAGCACAGCAAGCTGCTGTACGTACCCCAGGTTTACTGGGACTACACCTGCCGCAACGTGTTCGTCATGGAGCGCATCTCGGGCGTCGCGGTCACCGATATGGCCACCCTGCAGGCCCGGGGTACCGACCTGAAACTGCTGGCCGAACGCGGCGTGGAGATCTTTTTCACCCAGGTATTTCGCGACAGCTTCTTCCACGCCGACATGCACCCGGGGAACATCTTCATCGACACCACCGACCCGGCGGATCCCACCTACATCGCCGTCGACTGCGCCATTATCGGCAGCCTCAGCGACTCGGACCAATACTACCTGGCCCGCAACCTGCTCAGTATCTTCCAGCGCAATTACCGCGAAGTGGCCCAGCTCCACGTGGAATGCGGCTGGGTCCCGCCGCAGACGCGGGTGCAGGATTTCGAGGCCGCGATGCGGGCGGTATGCGAGCCGGTATTTGAACGGCCGATCGGCGAGATATCCTTCGGCCAGCTGCTGATTTACCTGTTCCGCACCGCCGGGCGCTTCGATATGCACATCCAGCCCTCGCTGGTGCTGTTGCAGAAAACCCTGCTGAACATCGAGGGCCTGGGGCGGCAGCTGTATCCCGGACTCAACCTGTGGGACACCGCCAAGCCCTTCCTCGAAGACTGGGTGCAGGAGCGCTACTCGCCCCAGTCCTTCCTGCGCCGCCTGCAGCGACAGGCGCCGTCCTGGCTGGAACAATTACCCCAGCTGCCGGATGTGGTGCTGGACAGCCTGCAGCAATCCCGCGACGTCGACCTGCGCCAGACCCGACCGCGGCAGCAGCTGGATGAGCAACGCCAGCGCAGTGGCGAACAGACCCGCCGCCAGCGCCGCCAGCTGCTGGCAGCACTGGCATGCCTCGGGGCGGCCATCAGCGTGCTGCCCGGGGGCTGGGAGCAGCTGGCGGCGGCGCCGCCGGTCAGCTGGCTGCTGGCGGCAACCGGGCTGGCCCTGCTGTGGCCCCGGGACAGTTGAATCCATGCGCGCACAACCGGCCCTGTGCCATAATGGACGCCCCCGGAGAGCACCCGCATGAGCGCACTTGCCCAGGATATACAGTGGAACGACCAGGGCCTCATTCCCGCCATCGCCCAGGACTGGCAGACGGGTGAGGTGCTGATGCTCGCCTGGATGAACCGCGAGGCCCTGGAGCTCACGGTCAGCGAAGGCAGGGCGGTTTACTGGTCGCGCTCCCGCCAGGGCCTGTGGCGCAAGGGTGAAGAGTCCGGCCACGTGCAGAAACTGAAAGCGCTGCGCATCGACTGCGACACGGACACCGTGCTGCTGCAGGTGGAACAGCTGGGGGGGATCGCCTGCCACACCG